>NZ_KV793575.1:0-51284 GCF_001808505.1 Oligella sp. HMSC09E12 | reverse complement strand
CCCTGAAAGCTAACGCTCTCAGGGGTTTTTGCTGTCCGCTAACTATGAATACTTAGGGATGTTTTAGACGTATCGCTAGCTTTGGTGCGATTAGCTATTGCCTCCACAAATAAAACTATACAAAACATACCCTGTCGCTATAAAATTATTCTCCGCTTTTAATTGTTGTCACTCGATCTAGTTAGCTTTATGGCGATTAAGATTTAGCTCGACAGCGTAGTCACAGGGTTTTAGCATGCCAACTTTTGATGCCATTTTAACTGCTCTAGAAACTGAGGGTTGTTTTATCAGTGATGAGTTATTATCTCCAGCCTTGCTGCAATCATTATTAATAGAGGGTCATCAACGCTGGCAACTGGGTCAGTTTCACGATGCTCGTGTTGGACGTAAGCAACAACTCGCCTTGGCTGCGGATATTCGCGGTGATTCCATTCTTTGGTTAGATGCACATGATAGCTATCAAGCCTCACAGGAAATATTTGCATTTACTGAGTTATTGCAACAGGCATTTAATCAGTATTTTTTTATGGGTTTAAAGCAAGTTGAATTACACTATGCGCGCTATGCATCAGGTACGGGCTATAAACGTCATATTGACCAGCATCATGACACTACCTTTAGAAAAATAACCATAGTCATTTATTTAAATCCGGATTGGACAGCGGAAGACGGTGGTGAATTGCTGATCTATGATCCTTTTAATCCTGAGCAAACGCTGTTTCGTGTTTTACCTATCGCCGGGCGCATCGTGATCTTCCGTAGTGATCTCTTTGAGCATGAGGTATTGCCTAGCAGCAAAACACGCTGGAGCGTAACGGGCTGGTTTCGTGATGATGAAAACTTTTTCGGTTTTGCAGCTTGAATTCTAGACAATAATCTAGCAGTGACCTAAAAAACCATATGCTAGCTTAGTAATCGCTACACTATAGTCTTGTACTAACACAGTTTCCTTAGTAATCATATGGTGATAGGCCCTTTTTTGTTGCCACCGATGGTTTTTGCGACGCTTATCGGTGTGCTAGTATTAATGCTCATTGGATCGCTACTAAAGCGCTTGATAGACCCACAATTTGATACCTGGGTTGGCATTGCTCTGGTTGCTACCTTTTTAGCAGCTAGAGCTGGCTTTGTGTTAAGGCATTGGGATAGTTATCAGCAAAATCCTTTACGCTTTTTTTATATTTGGCAAGGTGGTTTTGATAGTCATTGGGCTATCGTTGCGGCAGTACTGAGTCTCTTCTTTTTAAGTGCTTGGCGTTATCGGGCAATCGCTGCTGCTGCTTTACTGGTAGCAGGTTCTGCTATTTATCTCGCCTTTAGCCTGACGCCTAAAGCGGCTTCCACACAGCTAGCGGATATTCAGCTAGTTAAGCTGCAGGATGAAGCTGTTAATCTCGCAGCGCATGCTGATGATAAGGTGGTGCTTAATCTATGGGCAACATGGTGCGCGCCCTGCCATCGTGAGATGCCGATGCTGCAGCAGGCGATTACAGATTATCCTGAGCTGCAGTTTTACTTAATTAACCAAGGTGAAACTGAGACGGTGGTGAGGGACTATTTAACAAGGCACGATTTACAACTACAGGATTCGGTTGTATTAGACCCCACCCAAGCGATAGCAAGTTATTATCAGACACTAGGCACGCCTGTGACGCTTTTTTTTAATCAGAATAGGTTAGTGGCTACGCATGTGGGCGAGATCAGTGCTGAGCTACTTAGTGATTATGTGCAAGCGATAAAGCACTAATGTAATCGCATGCTCGTACCGAAGCTGTATTGCAGGGTATTAAGGTAATTGTCTGTGCTTGCTTCGCCAGTATCCTCAGCTAATTCGTAATAGTCATCACAACCTGACAGATGATGGCCGCCACTTTCCTCAAGGGGGATACCCTCAAGTAAGAGTTTATTACCCGGTAGTTGCTTATAGTTAATGATCTGACCGGGTTTAATTTGCAAATGGCTCAGCAGCTCTTCTTTTAATTGGACTTGGCCGTAGGCGCCAATAACCATATAGCCTTTTTTCATGGTGTATCTCCCTAATAATGATTGTAGTCAGCAGTTAACTGCTTGGAAAGGCTTGCAGTCATGTTTTATTGTGCTCAGAACGTGTTGCAGGGACAATACACAGAACTACATATATTATTCATCAGTAGGACAAAAAAAGCCGTCCTCATACATAGCGCTCAGTCTTAGGTATATGATGAAGTGAGTGTTATATAAGACTTTGAATTTATTTGATAATTTCGATGTAGGGTAGTAGGCATGATAGCAAGCAGAAAGGAGTCTATTGATAAGCGTTTAGTACTAATTCATCACACGGGTGATAGACTATATCCCTTTAAAAAGTGCTTTAGACAGACGGGTAGTTTTGGTTATGTGGTGACCCCTAAGGGGCGGCGTGAGCGTAATGGCGATGGACTTTATTTACAAAGTTTGGAGGAGGTGATTCCCTATTTCTTTTATAAAGGTTATAGCTTGGCTGCAACGACGGATACTAGGCCGACCAGTGCGGGTGAGCGAATTGGTGCCTTTACGATTACTGGCACAGCAATCGTGGCCTATGAGATCGCTGAGGAGTTGAGTCATTTGGTGGCTACTGCACCGTTTCAACCGCGTTATGTTTTTTAATTTTTACGCTTAGAACTGTCTTAGTGCTAACGATGGCTGTTTATTTTTCCAAACTGGTTTAAAATCGAACGCTTGCGTTGAAATTTAAAATTACATTTGATAAATTTTAGATGAGATTTATTTTTGGAGCCTAAAGCATGCCAACCTCAATTGAGTTATTAGCAACCGTATTATTCGGTCTTGCGATTATTCATACATTTACCGTCCCTATTTTCGCCAAAATTGCTCATAGACCAGGTCCTCACCAGGGGCTTTGGCACTTGTTATCCGAGGTTGAGGGCGTGTTCGGGCTGTGGGCGACCATCTTTTTGGTGATTATGGCGGCCACTGGCGGTATTGAGTCTGCTGTGCATTATATGGATGGTCGTAATTTTACCGAGCCGCTCTTTGTATTTGCCATTATGGTGATTGCGGCAAGCCGTCCTATTTTGGATCTGGTGCAGCGTATTGTGCGCTATTTGGCGCGAGTGCTGCCGTTGCAGACTGAGGTGGCGCAGTTCTTTATTACCTTGAGTTTAGTGCCTTTAGCTGGCTCAATTATCACCGAACCTGCGGCTATGACTTTAGCAGCGTTGATGCTCAAAGAGGGTTATTTCAGTCGAGCACAGAGTGTAAAGTATAAGTATTTGGCCCTGGGTGTGCTCTTTGTCAATATTTCCATCGGTGGTGTGTTGACTGCGTTTGCGGCGCCACCGGTATTAATTGTGGCTAACACTTTCGGTTGGGACAGCTTGTTCATGTTAACAACTTTTGGTTGGAAAGCGGTAATTGCTGTCTTTATTAATGCGGTCGCCATCACCTTTATTTGTCGTCGTGAAATTATTCGCACGGCGCGTATTCCTATCACTAAAGAAACACGTATTGAGCGAGGCGGGGTGGCTGAACGAGCCGAGGTTGTGCCTGCCAGTGTGATTTTAGTGCATTGTCTATTCTTGCTTGGGGTGGTATTTTTCTCCCATCATCCGCATATCTTTATGGGTATGCTGATGCTCTTTATTGGTTATTGTACGGCCTATAATCGCTATCAAAACCCCTTGCTGATTAAAGAGGGCTTGATGGTCGGCTTCTTCTTGGCTGGTCTTTTGATATTAGGTGGGATGCAGCAGTGGTGGTTGCAGAGTTTATTGGCCGGTTTAGAGCCGTTGGTGTTATTTGTGGGTTCAACGGCATTGACTGCAATTACTGATAACGCAGCCTTAACTTATTTAGGTTCTTTGGTTGAGGGTACCAGTCCCGAGTGGCGTTATATGCTTGTGGCTGGTGCGGTCAGTGGTGGTGGTTTAACCGTGATTGCTAACGCACCTAACCCGGCCGGTTTCTCTCTCTTAAGAAGAAGTTTCCCTGATCAGGCCATTGCGGCACAGTATTTATTATTAGCTGCATTAGGTCCGACCTTGGTTGCTTCCTTGCTGTTTGTCTTATTATAAATCTTGCGCTTAAAGCGCTACCTTAAGGAGGAAAAAGGGCTAAAATATAGCCCTTTATTTCCTTTTTAGCGATTGCTGTTAGAGAGTTTGTTGTGCCTATTTATGTCTATCGTTGCGAACGTTGTGGTGCAGAAAAAGAATTGCTGCAAAAGATGTCCGATCCTCCTTTAACGCATTGTGATGCCTGTGATCAGGAGACCATGGTGAAGCAGGTCACTGCGGCTGGTTTTGAGCTAAAGGGCACTGGTTGGTACGTGACTGATTTCCGTGATAGCGCTAAGCCTAAATCAGGCGGCTCGTCTGAGAGTTAATCAGACACCCTTTATTTATCATTTAGTTATTCTACTAATAAAACGCATTTAAGCGATTTCGGAGCAAATATGAAACGCACCTGCTATACAGGTCAGGTTGGACTAGATCAATTAGATCAAACAGTTACTTTATTCGGTTGGGTTCATCGTCGACGTGACCACGGCGGCGTTATCTTTATTGATTTGCGTGACCGCGAGGGTTTAGCGCAGGTGGTATGTAACCCTGAAAATAAAGACACCTTTAGTATCGCTGAGGGTATTCGTAATGAGTTCTGCTTAAAGGTGACCGGTGTTGTACGCCGCCGCCCTGAGGGTACGGTTAATCCGGATCTTAAATCGGGCGAGGTCGAGGTAGTGTGTGAGGCGATTGAGATTTTAAATCCATCGATTACCCCGCCGTTCCAGTTGGACGATGATAATTTATCCGAGACGATTCGTTTGACTCACCGCGTGATTGATTTGCGCCGTGAGGTGATGCAGAAAAATCTGATGTTACGCTACCGGGTTTCCATGGAGGCGCGTAAGTTTCTGGATGCTCTGGGCTTTATTGATATTGAAACACCGATGCTTACTAAGAGCACGCCTGAGGGCGCACGTGACTATTTAGTGCCGTCACGGGTTAATCCGGGTGAGTTCTTCGCTTTGCCACAGTCACCGCAGTTATTTAAGCAGTTATTGATGGTTGCCGGTTATGACCGTTATTATCAAATCACGAAGTGCTTTAGAGATGAGGACTTACGTGCCGACCGTCAGCCTGAATTTACTCAGATAGACTGCGAGGTTTCTTTCCTTGATGAGGAGGAAATTCGCGAGATCTTTGAATCGATGCTCCGTCATATCTTCAAGGAGGTACTGGCCGTTGAGCTGCCGAATCCTTTCCCAACCATGCCTTGGACGGAGGCCATGCAGCGTTATGGTTCGGATAAGCCTGACTTGCGCGTGAAGCTTGAGTTCACTGAGTTAACTGAGGTGATGAAAGACGTTGAGTTTAAGGTGTTTAGCGGTCCTGCCAATACTGACGGTGGTCGTGTGGTAGCGCTCAGAGTGCCTGGTGGTGCAGCGCTATCTCGTAAGGAAATTGATGACTATACGCAGTATGTTTCTATTTACGGCGCCAAGGGTCTGGCGTGGATTAAGGTAAATAGTGTTGCTGAGGGTCGCGAGGGCTTACAATCACCGATTGTTAAAAATATCCACGATGCTGCCTTGACTGAGATCTTAAAGCGTACCGGTGCGACAGACGGTGATATTTTATTTTTCGGAGCGGATAAGGTCAAGGTGGTGAATGATGCCATTGGTGCCTTGCGCGTGAAATTAGGTCATAGCGATTTTGCCAAGGAGCATGGCTTATTTGACGCTGGCTGGAAGCCTTTATGGGTGGTTGACTTCCCAATGTTTGAATACGATGAAGAGGATCAGCGCTACGTGGCTGCACACCATCCCTTTACCAGTCCCAAAGATGGTCACGAAGACTTTCTTGAGTCCGACCCTTCAAAAGCCTTTGCCAAGGCCTATGATATGGTCTTAAATGGCTGGGAGATTGGCGGCGGCTCAGTGCGTATTCATCGCTCAGATGTACAAAAGAAAATCTTCAAAGCACTTAAACTGAGTGATGAAGAGATTCAAGCGAAATTTGGCTTCTTGGTTGAGGCCTTACGTTATGGTGCACCACCGCATGGTGGTTTAGCCTTTGGTCTGGATCGTCTAGTGACAATCATGGCTAATGCACCGTCAATTCGTGATGTCATTGCCTTCCCTAAGACTCAGCGTGCTCAGTGCTTATTGACCAATGCGCCGTCTGAGGTTGATGAAAAGCAGCTACGTGAATTACATATTCGTTTACGCAAAAAAGCTGAGCAGCAGTAAGTTATTCTCACTGCGCTAAGTCAAACCGCTAATTCTATCGTGTCAGAATTAGCGGTTTTGTTTTATTTTAGGCTTTGCGAGTCACCTTGAGGCCGCCATAGCTTTGCGCCACTGGCATCAGCTCCATGGTGTTGATATTTAAGTGCTCGGGTTGGGCGATGAGCCAGGAAACGATATTGGCAATATCCTCTGGGGTCACAAAATCAACCTTATCGTAAAGGGCCTTGATCTTTGCCTCGTCGCCATCAAAGCGCACATGAGAAAACTCAGTGCCGCCGCAGAGACCAGGTTCAAGATTTGTCACGCGCACGGCGGTACCGGCTAAGTCGGTGCGTAAATTAAGGCTGAATTGGCGTATAAAGGCTTTGCTGGCGCCGTAGATATTAGCACCCTCATAAGGCCAAGTACCTGCGGTTGAACCCATATTAATAATCAGACCACGATTACGCTCCACCATGCCTGGCAGGATTTGATGCGTGACATAGAGTAGGCCGTTGATATTGGTGCTAATCATTTGCTCCCAATCGTCTAAGTCGGCCGCTTGTGCCTTGGCTAGTCCCTTGGCCATGCCGGCATTGTTAATTAACACATCAATCACTTTAAGCGCCGATGGCAGTTGATTAATCGCTTCAATGACTGCCTCTTTGGATTGAATATCAAAGACAAGTGGGTGTAAATTACTACCGAGTTCCGCCCGTAGGGCTTCAAGGCGATCGGCACGACGCCCGCAGGCAATGACAGTATGACCTTGTGTGATCAACTGCTGACTGATCGCCTTACCAAAACCGGCGGTAGCACCGGTAACAAAGCAGATTTTTTTCATCGTAGTAGTTATTTGTTGGTTAAGGTTAAAAGCTGAATAAAGATTTACGTTATTGTCGCATCTTAAGGTTTGATAATAACGGTTAACAGTACTAAGATAGTGAGGAATATTTTATTCTACAATTATTTTTTTCTTATAAGCGAGAGATGGAGGATGATAGATGGTTAAGGCAAGCTATTCTTTAGCGGGGCAAGTCGCGTTAATTACGGGTTCTGGTAGTGGTTTGGGTCGTAATCTAGCCCTTAAGTTTGCGGCAGCGGGTGCGGCGGGCGGTGTGGCTGATTTAAATTTGGCTGCTGCACAACAAGTTGTTGAGGAAATTGAGGCAGCCGGTGGTCGTGCCTTGGCAATTGCGATGGATGTGACTAGTGAAGACGAGGTGAATAAGGGGGTTGAGGCCTTAGTGCAGGCCTTTGGTGCGATTGATGTCTTGATTTCAAATGCGGGTATTCAAATCATTGAATCCATTGATAAGTTTGAGTTTTCTCAGTGGAAGAAAATGCTAGCGATCCATTTGGATGGTGCATTTTTAACGACAAAGGCAGTGCTCAAGCATATGTACAAGGATAATCGCGGCGGCACCGTGATTTATATGGGCTCGGCACACTCGCATGAAGCCTCAGTGTTAAAAGCGCCTTATGTCACGGCAAAGCATGGGTTACTCGGTTTAAATCGGGTATTGGCCAAAGAGGGTGCAGCGCATAATGTTCGTTCCCATGTGATTTGTCCAGGTTTTGTGCTCACACCGCTGGTTGAAAAGCAAATCCCCGAGCAAGCACAGGAATTGGGTATTAGCGAGGAGGAAGTGGTTAAAAACGTGATGCTTAAGAATACGGTGAATGGTGAGTTTACGACGCTTGATGATGTCAGTGATGCGGCGTTGTTTTTGGCTACTTTCCCAAGTCATGCCTTGACGGGACAGTCTATTGTGGTGACAAATGGTTGGCACATGCATTAATTTGCAGGTTTTTTAGGTATTAAGGGGTTTATTATGAGGCTTGGCGGTAGAAGACAGAGTCGCAATGTGGAGGATCGTCGCGGTCAACGCGGCGCCGGTGGTATGGGTGGTGGGATACCCATTTTTCGTGGGGGTAAGCTCAGCCTTGGCACGATTGTGATTGCGCTAGTCGCTTGGTTGGCTTTTGGCGTAAACCCCTTACAGCTGCTTGGCGGGATGAGTGCCTTGGAGGTTGATCAAAGTACGGTTTCACATCGTGGCAGTACTGGTGAGTTAACAGATGCCGAGGGTGTTTTTGTGTCTAAGGTGCTAGCGACAACTGAGGATATTTGGGCTGAGCAGTTTAGGCAGCATCAATATGGTCGTTATAAAGAACCGCGTTTGGTTTTATATAGTGGTGCTACTCGTACCGCCTGTGGCTTGGGTCAAGGGGCGATGGGGCCTTTTTATTGCCCTTCGGATCAGACGGTGTATTTGGACTTGGAGTTTTTCCGCGAGACGGGTAAGCGCATGGGAGTACGCGGTGAGTTTGCCCAAGGCTATGTGATTGCGCATGAGGTCGGTCACCATGTACAACAGATTTTGGGTGTTTTAGAGCAGACCCAACGGGCGCAACAACGCAGCAATCAACGACAGGCCAATCAAATCTCTGTATTGACGGAGTTGCAGGCGGATTGTTTTGCCGGTATCTGGGCACATGAGTTGGCTAAGCAGGGTGATACGATTGACGAGAAAGATATTCGTGATGCGATGAATGCCGCTGCGGCAGTCGGTGATGACCGGATTCAGCGTAATACGCAGGGCTATGTGGTGCCTGATGCCTTTACACACGGTTCTTCAGAGCAGCGTGTGAGTTGGTTTACACGTGGTTTTAAGACGGGCAGTATTGAAGCTTGTAATACCTTTGCGAACTAGTGCTTATGGATATTCAATCAACACTCAAACTGGTCACGGTGTATGCCATTCCAGTGATCTTTGCCATTACTTTACATGAGGCGGCCCATGGCTATGTGGCAAAACGCTTTGGCGATAATACGGCTTATGTGTTGGGCCGTGTAAGCTTAAATCCGGCGCGTCATATTGACCTTTTTGGTACCGTGATTTTTCCGCTATTGACCTTATTTTTGGGCGGTATGCTCTTTGGTTGGGCCAAGCCGGTGCCGGTAAATCAGGGGCAGCTAAGAGAGCCACGGCGTCATATGATTTGGGTGGTCTTGGCTGGTCCCGCAGCAAATTTTTTAATGGCATTGCTGTGGGCGTTGCTGTTGCGCATTTTGTTTTCAATGGGTGAAACGCAGGGCTTTTTATGGGAGGTCTCGCGTGCGGGTATTTCCATTAATCTGATTTTGATGGTCTTGAATTTATTGCCAATACCGCCGCTGGATGGTGGTCGAGTGTTGATGAATATTGTGCCTTTAAAAACAGAAAATCTGTTGGCACGTATTGAACCTTATGGGATTTGGATCTTATTGGCGCTGTTGTTAACTGGTGTGATTCAACCAGTGATTGGGGCTGGGATTAATTTTTTCTTTGAGCTGATTCTTAAAATTGTCTTTTTTAAGCTTTAGTATAAAGGCAATGACATTGAATACGAAGTAGCATCTTAAGCCATGGTTCAATTAAAAGTTTTAACTTATAACATTCACAAGGGTAAGGCGCCCTTAGGTATACGCCAATCATTTGCTCAGTTAAAAGGCGCTCTGCAGCGAGAAAATGCCGATTTGATATTTTTACAGGAAGTGCAGGGACGCAACGATCTGGAGGATGCGCTACATAATCAACCAGAGCGTTTAGCGGAAGCTTTGGGTATGCATGTGGTATATGGGCGTAATGCGATTCGCCGCAACACGGACCATGGTAATGCCTTTTTAAGTCGTTATCCAATTGTTTTTCAGGATAATCAGGATATTTCCGATCATCGTTTAGAGCAGCGCGGGGTCCTACATGTGCAGGTACAGGTGCAACAGCGTATTGTGCATTGTTTTGTGGTGCATTTAGGCCTTTTCAAACAAAGTCGTCGACGGCAGGTGGAGGCGATTGCTCAGCGGATTAATCGTCTGGTGAGGGATGATGAGCCGGTAATTATTGCTGGTGATTTTAATGACTGGACGCAGCAGCTTAGCAGTCAGTTAATGTCCGTGCTGCACTTGCAAGAGGTGTTTGAAGATGAGGCTAAGCGCGTCGATATGGAGTTCCCTGCGGTTAAATTGAATTTCCAAAAGGGCTTTAATGAAATGGCACTGATTTGGCAAAACCCAGAGCTTAAAGGGCGCCTGGAGCGTTTGGCCAGTTATATGAAGACGGATAGTTTTATGCGCTTGACGGAGGCCTTTTTTATTGAAAGGCGTTACTATAATCCGCGCACCTATCCTGCCTCCTTTCCTTGGTTGCGTTTGGACCGTATGTATCAGCGCGGCTTTGAAATTGACACCACTGAGGTACTCAAAGGCAAGCCTTGGACGAAGATCTCAGACCATTTGCCGCTAAGCGCTAAGCTTAGGTTATTAACGTAGAAAGAAGCTATGACAAAAAAAATATTGATCGTGCGCTCATCCTCTTTAGGCGATTTGATCTTCGTGTTGCCGGCGATTTCCGATATCGCCAAGCACTGTCCAGAGGTGATGATTGATTGGGTGGTAGAGGAAAGCTTTGCCGACATTCCGGCCTGGCATCCAGCGGTACATCAGGTTATTCCAATTTCCCATCGACGTTGGCGTAAGCATTGGTGGAGTCGTGAGACGAGACGTGAACGGGCCGCCTTTAGAAAAAAGTTGCGCCAAACGCACTACGATATGGTCTTGGATATGCAAGGTTTAATGAAGTCGGTGTGGGTGGTGCGTCAAGCCATTGGCGAGCGTCATGGTTTGGATTGGAAGTCGGCGCGAGAGCGTTTAGCTTCGTTGTTTTATCATCAGCGTCATCGGGTGGACTTTTGGCAACCCGCCGTCACTCGGCAACGTGAGTTAGCGGCTTTGGCTTTGGGTTATCAATATGAGGGAGCGCCAGACTTTGGTTTGCAAGCGTTTACCGAGGGCGTGGAGATTCAGAATTATGCAGTAGTGATGCCATCCGCCAGTCGCGATGATAAGCTGTGGCCGGAGGAGGATTGGCATGCGGCTTTGGATTTATTGGTTGAGCATGGTTTGGAATTGCGTGTGCTCGCAGGCAATGACAAAGAGGCCGCACGCGCTGCCGAATTGGTTAAACACTATCCTAAGGTGACGCTGTTAACTGCGTTACCGTTAAAGGAAGTGGCCCATCAATTAGCGGCTGCCCGTCTGATGATCGGCTTAGATAGCGGGCTGACCCATTTGTCGGCAGCCTTAGGTCGACCGACGATTGGTATTTATTGTGCTTCTACGCCGGTGCGTACGCCCTTAACGGGTGCAGGTATGACGGCAAGCTTGGGCGACCGAGGTGTGCCGCCAAGTCGTGAGGTGGTGCTGTTAAAGTTAAAGCAAGCGCTCGGTGCCTCAGAAGAGAGTGCCGCGGATGAGCTGCTCGTGGAGCCGGCGGAGTCCTGATGAATCGCTTTTGCTATACCTGCTTGCTTAAAGTCGTAGCGCCCATTATGCTGGCACTGCTGGCGCGTAAAGCTAAGCGTGCTGGCGGTGTGTGGGAGATACGAGCGCCGGAGCGCTTTGGACGCTATGAGGGAGTAGAGCCTGCTTTACAAAGCTCAGCCGTTGCGGCTGCAGACGATGAGGTAGCGGTGGCTTTAGATTTTAAGCGAGCGGTTTGGGTGCATGCGGTCAGTTTAGGTGAAACGCGGGCAGCACAACCCTTGGTTCAAGCCTTATTGGATCAGGGGTTACCGGTTTTATTAACGCATATGACGGCAACGGGGCGAGCGATGGGGGCGAGCTTCTTCGAGGCCTATATCCGTTCAGGGCAGTTGCGTCAAGCTTGGATTCCCTATGATTTGCCGAGGGCAGTGAAGGGCTTTTTGGATTATTGGCAACCGCGCTGTGGCATTCTCATCGAACGAGAAATCTGGCCTAATTTACTCGCTGAAGCGAAGGCACAGCAGATTCCGATGGTGCTGGTGAGTGCACGTTTTTCTGATGCTTCATTAAAGCAGGCCCGTCGTCTCGGCAGCGTGTTAAAGGAAGCCTTTACTTCATTGGCCTTGATTTTGGCGCAAAGCTCGGAGGATCAACAGCGGCTGCAGGACTATGGTTTAGCAGGGGTGCAGTTGGCTGGTAATTTAAAGTTCGATGTGAAGGTGCCCACGTCCGTAGTACAGCAGGCAAGGCAATTTAAGCAGCAATTACAGCGTCCCGTGGTGGTGATTGCCAGTACACGGGAGGGCGAGGAGTGGATGTTTTTAGACAGCATAAAAACCGCCGCATTGCCACAGTCATTGGCTTCAGCCCCGACACCGCTGTATGTGTTGGTGCCGCGTCACCCAGAGCGCTTTGAGGAAGTGGCGCAAGTATTGGAGGCCTCTGGCTTAAGTTACTGTCGCCGCTCATCACAGCCTTCACCGCAGGCACTTAGCCATTGCCATGTATTATTAGGTGATAGCCTAGGTGAGATGTTTTTTTACTATGGGCTGGCTGATGTGGTGATTGTGGGTGGTAGCTTTGCGGATTTTGGCGGACAAAATAATATCGAGCCTAGTGCCTTGGCGTTGCCAGTGCTGGTGGGGCCACATACGGCTAATTTTAAACAGGCTGTGGCCGATGCCATTGCGGCGGGGGCGACGCGGCGCTGTGAGTCAGCCTTAGAGGCCATTGCCATGGCGCAGCAATTATTAGCTGAACCGGCACAAGCACAGGCGATGGGTCAAGCGGCAGAGCAGTGGCTGGTGCAACATCGTGGGGCAACTGAGCGCACAATGCAGTATTTGCAGCCTTTTTTGCAGTAGACTATGCTGTGAGTTGTATTAAATCTGTCATGAAAAATAGTTTATGCCTTTAATTACTTTACCCCCTGCAGCGCAACTAGCCGCTAAAATTAAAGCGGAATTACCTGGTTTTGCTGAGGTGCAATGGCTGGAGCAGGTGGATTCTACCAATAGCCAGTTAATTAATCGGGCGCGTCAAGTTGAGCCCGAGTCGGCGCAAGTACGCCCAGTGCTTTTGGGGGCCTATCATCAGACGCAGGGCAAGGGGCGTGGCGGCCGTACGTGGAAGGATCTGGATAAGACCACCTTAATGTTTTCCTGTGCCTTTGATGTGGATATGCCAGCCACACAGTTGCCGATGTTGGCGCCGCTATGCGGCATTGTGGTGTGTGAGCAGCTACGTCAATTAGTTGGTGCAGCGCATGAGCATCGTCTAAGTATGAAATGGCCCAATGATATTTTGTTTGACGGGGCCAAGCTTTCAGGTTTATTGGTTGAGGCGGTGAGGCCTGCGGTGGGGCGTTTCTCAGCGCATCATCATGTGGTGGTGATTGGTATGGGGCTCAATCTGTCACATGCCAAAGCCTTGAGTGAGTCCTTGCAGCGACCGGTGGCGGATTGGACGTCGGTGTTGTCATCATTAGCGGAGCGGGAGTCTAAAGCGGCGGCAAATGTCAGTAGTATGGTGGCTTTGCTTGCCAATGCTTGGTATCAGGCGTTTTTACAGTATCAAAAAACGGGCTTTGAGCCGTTTGTGGCGCGTCATGCGGTGGTGGATGCTTTAAAGCAGCAGACGGTGGATGTGCTGAATGGCCAGGAGCTGATGTTTAGCGGTCAGGCAGAGGGAGTGGACAAAAATGCCTGCTTATTAGTACGGACTGATGAGGGAGTAAAGCAGGTGATTTACGGCGATATTTCCATTCGGGCAATTGATCCCATGGTGGCGGATAATGGCTAAGGGCAGTGCTGCGGTCTTGCTGATTGATGCGGGTAATACGCGGATTAAATTTGCTTACTATGAACGACTTAGCGCCGCAGGGACAGATGAGGTGCCAGCAGCGCCAGTGAAGTTTATTGTGACGCATGCGGAAATTGAGGGTTTAGCTGCAAAGCTTAAGCAATTTGCTACTAAGCCTAGCCTCGTGATAGGGGTGAATGTCAGTGGTCCGCTGAGCGCAGCCCGGATTAGAGAGCAATTAGATGCGTATTGTGGTGAGCAAGCTTATGAGCTACATTGGCTCGCTTCCGAGCCACAGCTATTGCACTTACGTAATGCCTATGCTGAGTATCAGCAACTGGGTTCCGATCGCTGGTTAGCCATGTTGGGGCTGAGTGTACATGAAGCCGCTCAAAAGCGACCGGTGATGTTAATTAGTTTCGGTACAGCCACAACAATAGATACGGTGTTTCAGGATCAGTTTCTGGGCGGTTTGATTTTGCCTGGGCTGCAGTTAATGAGTGATAGTTTAGTGAGCGGTACGGCGCAATTACCAGCCATTCAATGGACCACGTCCAGTTATCCGCCGGCTTTTCCAAGTTCTACCGCAGAGGCTTTACTGAGTGGCATCACAGCAGCACAAGTGGGGGCGGTGTTACGCCAATGGCTCCATGTGCTTAAGCATTGTCAGCAAGCGCCGGTGGTGTTTTATGCGGGTGGTGCAGCAGACTACGTGCTGCCTGAATTATCCAGGTTGCTGTCAGAGCAAGCTCAATTGCACGGATTTGATACAATAGAGCTATTGCCCTTTGAGGACCCTGCGTTGGCTGGTTTATTACTTTATGCGCAGTACTATTTGGCGCAGTAGTCACTGAGCTAGGGATCATGCCTTGGTTGGAGCATGCTCAAAGTAGCTAGGATTTAGCCATCAAAGACCATAGCGTAAAAAGCACGATGCGAACTCTTTTTATCATACTTCTCCTAGCCAATCTCTTAGTTTATGCCTTGGGTGCAGGTTGGTTGGGCTTTAAACCGAGTGAGTTGAAAATCAGCTCCGGCTCTGCACGTGTGGTGGAATATAAGCCGCGCGATATTAGTATTGAGGCGTTGCCCTAGGCAGTTTGAGAGCCGCACCTTATGTTGATGTTAAAGGATTTAGACTGTGTCGCAAGAGATTAAGTTATATCAGGGTGAAGTAGGCGCTTTGGATGTCGCCATTGATTACCCGAGGACCGAGCCCAAAGCCTGGGCCATGATATTGCACCCACATCCTTTATTTGATGGGACGCGCGATAACAAGGTGATTACTACCATGTCGCGCTTATTAGTTAGTCATGGCTATGTGGTGCTGCGCCCTAATTTTAGAGGTGTAGGTAAGTCCGAGGGAAGTTTTGATGAGGCCCGCGGTGAGACACAGGATATGTTGGCGGTGGTGCAGCAGTTTTTAGCTGAACATCCCCAATTTGCTGAATTGCCATGGGTGCTTGGTGGTTTCTCATTCGGTTCCGCAGTGGCTGCACAATTGCATCAGGAAATTGAAGACTTAGTAGCCACGGCTGCCGCCCCTGCTGCTTTAACAATGCCCGCCGCCTTAGTGCTTGCGGGGGTAGGCGTATGGCGCTTCAGTTATCGAGAGGTTGATTTGCCGGAAAATACCTTTGTCATTCATGGGGAAGCCGATGAGGTGATTCCATTGGCAGATGCCTTTACTTGGCTTGCTGAAAAAAAGCAGGCGGTGACGGTATTACCCGGGGTTGGGCATTTTTTCCATGGCGCCTTAATTGAACTTCGTAAGCAATTAGCGCTCTACCTTAAAGGCCTTGAGCTGTTATAGTTTTACAATAGCGATCATTTATTATTCTGCGATATAGAGTGACAACGATGTTAAAAAAATTACTGATTTTACTGCTACTGCTTTTAGTAGGTGTCGGCAGCTACAAACTATTCTCCGGTGCTAAAACTGAATCTGGTGATGGACAGATGCTGTTGCAGCCGGTGTCACAGGAAAGCGCAGCGCCGGCGCATGTGTCATCTATTGTGCCGACTACGCCGGAAACGCCGACAGTAGTGAGCTTTTCAAATATTGCACAGCCGGAAATTGAGGCTAAAAGCTGGTTATTGATGGATGTGGATACGGGGCAGATTCTAGCCGAAAAAGATCCGGATATGCGGGTGGAGCCAGCCTCTTTAACTAAGTTGATGACCGCTAGTTTGGTGTTTGATGCCTTAGACAAGCGTCGTATCGCTTTGGATCAAACGGTGATAGTGACGCCTGAAGCGCGTGCAGCCGAGGGCTCTCGCATGTTTATTGAGGTCAATACCCCGGTTAAAATCAGTGACTTAGTCCAAGGTATGGTCGTGCAATCGGGTAATGATGCCAGTATTTTGTTGGCGCAAACGGTGGGCGGTACGCTTAATGTCTTTGTTGATCAGATGAATCAGCGGGCGCGAGATTTTGGTATGCCTAATACCAGCTATGGTGATCCCACCGGTTTGCCATCTGAGCGTACCTTTACCACCGCTCGTGATATGTCGGTATTAGCGCAGCACATTATCCTCGATCACCCCGATTATTATCACTACTTCAGTCAGTTGGAATATACCTACAACAATATCAGACAGCATAACCGTAACGGCTTATTGCGTAGAAATCTGGGGGTGGATGGTTTAAAAACCGGTCATACTAGCTCAGCCGGCTATAGTTTAATTACTACGGCGGTGCGTGATGGTCGTCGATTGCTAGCGGTGGTGATCGGTGCGCCTAGCCAGGCTGCGCGTGAACGTGCAAACCAGGCGCTATTAGATTGGGGTTATGCAAATTTTGTGGTACGTGAGGTGGCCGCTGCCGGTGCAGAAGTGATTCAGCCGCGGGTCTGGGAGGCTAAGAGCAAAACGGTTAAATTAGGCGCTAAAAATAAAGTGGCCGTCACTGTGCCACGCGGTCGTGAGAGTCAGGTGCAGTCCATGACTCAGCTTAGCGGCAAGTTGGTGGCGCCGTTAGCTGCAGGTCAACAAGTCGGTATGGTGCAGTTTGTGTTAGATGGTCATATTCTTAAGCAGGATCCTTTAGTTGTGATTGAGCCGGTGGAGCAAGCCGGTTTCTTCGGTCGTCTTTGGGATAAATTGATGAGCTCTTTTTAGGAGAGCCTTTTAAATAGAGTAAGCAAATGATAGAAGCATTAATTCCCGGCGTGACAGAAGACGTTGATGTGTATTTAAATGGCGATTTTGTGCCCTTAAGTGAGGCCAAAATTTCGGTGCTTGATAGAGGCTTTATTTTTGGTGACGGCATTTATGAAGTGGTGCCGGTGTATCGGCGTAAGCCCTTTAGGCTGGAACAGCACGTTGCTCGTTTGATGCGCAGCTTGGATAAAATCGCCTTGTATACCTCAAATACGGCTGAGGATTGGCAGCATTTGATGACTTTAATGGCAGAACGTGCGCCGTGGGAAAATTCCTTGGTGTATCTACAAGTCACGCGCGGCGTGGCAAAACGTGATCATCCTTTTCCTAATCCGCCCGTGAAGCCAACCATCTTTTTGATGAGTGCGCCGCGTTTGGCCCCTAAGGCTCAGGAGATTAATCAGGGGTTGCGCACCGTTAGCATGGTGGATATGCGTTGGTTGCATTGCGATATTAAGTCCGTGTCATTGTTGGGCAACGTACTTTCTAAGCAATACGCCGTGGATCGCGGGGTGGATGATGTGATTCAATTCCGTGACGGTAATTTATCTGAGGCCTCTTCCTCAAATGTCTGGGTCGTTAAAAACGGCAAGGTGTTGGGCCCTCAAAAGGATAATCTCGTGTTAGAGGGTATTCGCTACGGTTTAATCGAGGAATTATGCCGTGCCGAAGGCATTCCCTTTGAGCTGCGTGCCATTAGCAAAGCCGAAGTAGTAGCGGCTGATGAGCTCTTTTTGTCTTCCGCCACCAAGGAGATTCTGCCGATTGTGGAGCTAGACGGTGAGCCTATTGCAAATGGCGCAGTTGGTCCCATCTATAAGCAATTAAAACAGGCGTATAACCAGGTGTTGGCAGCCCTTTAGTTGTGAGAGAAGATGATGACAGAAATTTCAAAAGAAGACTCGTTAATCGAATACCCTTGTGACTTTCCAATTAAAGTCATGAGTGTTAACCATCCAGAGATCATCGATATGCTAGTGCCACTTATTCTGGCGCATGACCCCAGCTTTGATCACGAGACGATTGAGATTCGTGAGAGTAGCAAGGGGAATTATGTGGGCTTGACGGTAACGGTGTATGTGGAATCGCGAGAGCAGTTGGATAATATTTATCGTGCCTTGCATGGTCACGAATTGGTCAAGGCGGTACTTTAAATAATAGCATTTGAGCTCGCGAGGCAGTTTAATCACAAAGATGATAAAAATTAAGCAATTCGAAGGTCTCTCAGCGTATGAGCCCATTTGGCAGGCAATGCAGCAATTTACCGCCGCCCGTGCTGCTGATACCGCTGATGAGATCTGGCAAGTCGAACATGAGCCGGTTTATACCTTAGGGCAAGCCGCTAAGCCAGAGCATATTTTAAACGCAAAGCAAATTCCTATTGTACGTTGTAATCGTGGTGGTCAGGTAACCTATCACGGACCTGGACAGGTGGTGGTATATCCCTTATTACAGCTGAGTCGCTATCAAATGTATGCTAAAGAATATGTGGCATGTTTGGAGGATGCGATTATTGCTACCCTAGCGCATTTTGGTATTACTAATGCCTGCCGCAAGGAAAAAGCGCCGGGCGTGTATGTGCCGATGGCAGGGGCCGCTGCTGATGACTTAGCCAAGATTGCTGCGCTGGGCGTTAAAATTAGCAATGGTTGTACCTATCACGGTTTAGCCATTAATGTTGCGATGGATTTGGATCCCTTTCTTGGCATTAATCCCTGTGGTTATGAGGGCTTACGTACAATCGACATGAAAAGCTTAGGGGTAAAGGCAACGGTACAGGCGGTTTCTGATAAAGTGGTGGCTGAATTGCAGCACATTTTAGTGAGCAAACTCAAGTTGAGCGGACAGGGCGCAGCGGATCGTTCTGAAATAGAGGAAATAGAGTGGACAGTCAGTTAAAAACTATTGCAAAAGACGAGGCTTATGATGCGAGTAAGAAGCAAAAAGCCTTTGATAAGGTATCTCGCATTCCAGTCAAAGTGGTGCAACGGGAACCGCTTAAGAAGCCGTCATGGATCCGTGTAAAAGCGGCACCAGCGAATTCTCAGTTTAATCATATTAAAAAAATTCTACGTGAGAATAATATGGTGACGGTGTGCGAAGAGGCTTCTTGTCCTAATATTGGCGAGTGCTTTGGTATGGGTACGGCTACCTTTATGATTATGGGGGATAAGTGTACACGTCGTTGTCCATTCTGTGATGTCGGTCATGGTCGCCCTGATCCCTTAGATGAGCAGGAGCCAGCAAATCTGGCCGAGTCTATCGCCTTAATGCGTTTAAGCTATGTGGTGATTACCTCGGTCGACCGTGATGATTTGCGTGACGGCGGGGCGCAGCATTTTGTTAACTGTATTAATGAGGTGCGTAGTCGTTCACCGCGTACGCAGGTTGAAGTGTTAGTGCCTGATTTTCGTGGTCGCCTGGACAAGGCCTTGAGCATTTTTGCGGATGGCCTACCAGATGTGATGAACCATAACTTGGAGACCGTGCCGCGTCTTTATAAGCAGGCACGCCCGGGCGCCGATTATGCGCACTCGCTCAAGCTATTGCAGGACTTTAAACGCCTCTATCCCGGTATTCCGACGAAGTCAGGCATTATGGTGGGCTTAGGTGAAACGGACGAAGAGATTTTGGACGTGATGCGTGATATGCGCGCACATGATGTGGATATGATCACAATTGGTCAGTATCTGGCCCCTTCCGAGCATCATTTACCAGTGGAGCGCTATATGCACCCTGATGAATTTGCTTGGCTGGAGGCGGAAGCATACAAAATGGGTTTCACCCATGCTGCGGTGGGAGCTATGGTGCGTTCTTCCTATCATGCTGACGCACAAGCGAGTGAGGCTGGTGTAGTTTAAGTTTGAATTATAGAGCTAATGGCGCCCTGTATTGTTAGTGATACAGGGCGTTTTTGATCGTGCGCAATGGCTTTATTAGCTGTGTTAATCGCACTACATACTTTTTCTATATATCTAAAAGTAATATTAATATTAAAAACTATCATTTTTAATTATAAAGAGAAAGGGGTATAGTTTTTCATACGTCGTCTTATTAAGGACAAAGACTTTAACTTATCGACTTGGAACATTATGAAATTATCTAAACGCTTTTTCTCTTCATTACTTCAGTCTACCCTAATTGCTACGGTAGCTGCCTCTGCCACCTTCGGTGTAGCACAAGCGCAGGACGCTCGTGGGAACTTTTTAAACGTATCGTATGATGTGATGCGTGATTTTTACAAGGAATTCAATCCTTTGTTTTTGGAGGACTATGCCGCTAAGCATGACGGTAAGAAATTCCAAATTCAGCAGTCACATGCTGCTTCTTCTAAGCAGGCCTTAAGCGTGGCAAATGGTTTATTAGCTGATGTGGTGACCATGAATCAGAGCTCAGATATTCAACTGTTGGTGGATAAAGGCTTGATTAAGGCGGATTGGGAGCAGGAGTTTCCTGATAACGCAGTGCCCTTTACCAGTTTGACGGTGATTTTGGTGCGCAAAGGCAATCCTAAACAGATTCAGGACTGGGACGATTTGACCAAAGACGGCGTAGATATTGTGATTGCGAATCCTAAAATCACCGGTAACGGACGTTATGCCTTCTTAGCCTTTTATGGTGCTGCGTTAAAAGAGCATAATGGCGATCAGGAAAAGGCCAAGGAATTAGCCCGTGGTATTTTGAAAAATGTATCTATTCTAGAAAATGGCGGTCGTGCGGCGACCACAACCTTTATCCAGCGTGGCATTGGTGATGTGCTATTAACCTTTGAAAATGAAGCGTATATGGCAGCCAATGAGTTCGGTAAGGATCAGTTTGAGGTGATTTATCCTAAGTACTCGATTAAGGCTGAAAACCCAGTGGCTATTGTCGATACTGTCGCTGAACGTAAGGGTTCCCAAGCAGTGGCTAAGGAGTATTTAGGCTATTTATGGAGTGAGCCAGCGCAAGAATTAGCGGCTTCGCTGTACCTGCGCCCAAGCGATGAGACCGTGCTTAAAAAGTACGCTGAACGCTTTCCTGCAGTAGATACTTTCCGTGCCACAGAGACTTTCGGAGCTTGGCCTGACATTATGAAAAACTACTTTGCGGACGGTGGCGTGTTTGATGAAGTGAATAAGCGCTAAGCCAGCGCCGATACCTAACTCAGATTGAATCAGTTGCCATGCGTTTAGCGCTTCTCGCTTAAGGGCTAAACGCATTCGCTATGAAAATATGCAATAACATTCGGAACGATGCAATTTTTACTTAAACAAAAATCGATATTGCCAGGCTTTGGTTTGAGTCTGGGTATCAGTGTGTTTTGCCTGTCCTTGTTAGTAGTGTTGCCCTTTGCGGCTCTAATTACGGTGACAGCGGGGATGGGCTGGTCCGCTTTTGTGAATACCATTGCTGATGAGCGTGTGTTAGCGGCGGTTTTTTTGAGCTTGCGCTTATCCTTTTATGCCACCCTCACGAATGTATTTTTCGGTACCTTAGTGGCTTGGGTCTTGGTGCGTTATGAGTTTCCTGGTAAAGCAATCATGAATGCTTTGGTGGACTTACCTTTTGCCTTGCCTACGGCGGTGACTGGTATTGCGCTCGCCACCTTATACTCGCCTAACGGTTGGTTGGGGCAGTTCTTTAGTCAAAAAATTGCCTTTAGCCCTGCTGGTATTTTCTTGGCCTTGGTGGTTGTGAGCTTGCCCTTTATTGTGCGTGCGGTGCAGCCTGTGCTAGAAGAACTACAGCCCGAACTGGAAGAAGCGGCAGCGAGTTTGGGGGCGAATCGTTGGACTACCTTTAGGCGCGTTATTCTGCCGGAGCTTACACCCGCTTTATTAATGGGTAGTGGCATGATGTTTGCGCGCGCCACAGGTGAATATGGTTCGGTTATTTTTATCGCCGGCAATATCCCTATGGTATCGGAAATTTTGCCGGTAATTATTACTGCAAAATTAGAAATGTTTGATATTCAAGGGGCTTCAGCCGTGGCCTTGTTTATGCTGATTATCGCTTTTGTGATTTTATTTATTATTAATGCGACGCAATGGCGTCTCAGCCGTCGCCTTGAGGCCAGAGCTTAGGGATTGTAGTGATGCAGACAAGTTATAAAAAACCCATCGATGAACCTCGTTTTTTAAAAGTGCTGTTAATTGCACTGGCGCTTAGTTTTTTAGGCGTGATGTTAGTGATTCCGCTGATTTCAGTGTTTGTAGAGGCTTTTCGTCAGGGTTGGGCGCTGTATATTGCCTCATTAACCGAGCCGGATGCGATGGCGGCCATTAAATTAACCCTGTTGACGGCGGCGATTGTGGTGCCAATTAATGTGGTTTTTGGGGTGGCCATGGCATGGTTGTTGACGCGCTTCGATTTCCGCGGTAAGCAATGGCTGACCACGCTTTTGGATTTGCCATTTTCCGTATCACCCGTGGTTGCCGGTTTGATGTTTATTCTACTGTTCGGTAGCTACAGCGTTTTGGGTAGTTGGTTGGAGTCCATCGGCTTTCAAGTGATTTTTGCGGTGCCGGGCATTGTGATAGCGACCTTGTTTGTGACCTTCCCCTTTATCGCACGTGAGTTGATTCCGCTGATGCAAAGTCAGGGCTCGAGCGAAGAGCAGGCTGCCTTGGTGTTGGGCGCATCGTCGTGGCAAATGTTTTGGCGTGTGACTTTACCGAATATTCGTTGGGCCTTGTTGTACGGCATCATCCTAAGCAATGCCAGGGCCATGGGTGAGTTCGGCGCAGTCTCGGTGGTCTCGGGCCATATTCGTGGCTTGACCAATACCTTACCCTTACATATTGAAGTGCTTTATAACGATTACAATCCGGTGGGTGCCTTTGCCGCCGCTAGTTTATTGGCATTTTTGGCGATTGTCACTCTGCTCTTGCAGCATCTTTTGAATTGGTGGGAGCAGCGCAAATATAAGCAAGCAGCAGCGACACGGAGTGATGCCGAAGAGGTGCTACGCGCCGAGTCAGATATCGTGGCAAGAGATGATTTCACAACTAACAAAATAAGCGCAGAGCGCAGCACAAAAAAGTCCACTGATTTAGGATTAAACAAGGTGACTGTATGAGTATCGAAATTAAAGATCTGAATAAAAGCTTTGGTGCGTTTCACGCGTTAAAAAATATTAATTTACAGGTGGAAACCGGTCAGCTGGTTTCCTTATTGGGACCGTCGGGTTGTGGTAAAACGACGCTGCTACGAATTATTGCCGGTTTAGAGTTTGCCGATAGTGGGCAGGTCTTATTGGATGGCCAGGATGTGACAAATAAATCAGTGCAAGAGCGCCATATCGGTTTTATGTTCCAGCATTATGCTTTGTTTCGCCATATGAATGTCTTTGATAATGTGGCTTTTGGGCTTAGCGTCTTACCACGCAGTCAACGTCCTTCAAAAAAGGAAATTCGCGAGCGTGTGATGCAGCTGTTAGACTTGGTGCAGTTGCCGCATTTGGCACACGCCTTTCCCGCACAGCTTTCTGGTGGTCAAAGACAGCGCATTGCCTTAGCCCGCTCATTAGCCGTACAGCCTAAGTTATTACTGTTGGATGAGCCCTTCGGCGCCTTGGATGCCAAGGTACGTAAGGAATTACGTCAGTGGCTACGGCGGGTGCATCATGAGTTGGGTGTGACGAGTATTTTGGTTACCCACGATCAGGAAGAGGCTTTGGAAATTTCCGATAATATTGTCTTGATGAATCACGGGGTGATTGAGCAAGAGGGTAGCGGTTCCGCACTCTATCACCAGCCGCAAACAGCGTTTGTGACGGAGTTTTTGGGTGAGGCCAGTGTGTTTGAGGGCGTGATTGAGGACGGTGCATGGCGTTTTAATGACTTCACGACTCCATTGACAGCGGAGCAACAACAAGGGGTGCAAGCTGGTCCAGCAAAAGCGTATGTGCGTCCTCACCAGTGGCGCTTAAGTCGACCTGGTGTGTCTGATGACATGATGCTTCAAGGTCGTTTAGAAGAGGTACAAGATCTGGGCGCCTTGGTCAGACTGCATGTGGTAGATGAGGCGCAGGCACAAGCGGTAGATGTTTTTGTGCCCCAACAAATTCAGCAACAGGCACGCTATCAACGAGGTGAGGCACTGGGCTTGAGCCCGGCATCAGTGATTGTTTTTAATTCCTAATGGTCTTTTTTCTGCGGTTTAGCAAGCTGTTTAGAGCGAGTGTTCTTAGGATCGACTCGCTTTTTTTGTGCGTAATGGGCGTGTTAGGTGGATAAAGAAATCCTGTATGCGTGAAAAGGTCAGCGCTTGCACTATGCTTTTTCCTTTAAGGAGAATCATATGTTGCTGCTCGTGATCGCTAGTGTTCTGATGGCTGGCTTGCTGTATTGGCTTTTACCGCATTATGTACTCAGTTGTTATCGGCGCTATCGGGGCGATCCTTATTGGCAGGTGGTGCGACCTTATAAAAAGCGTTATGCGGTGTATTGGGTGCCTTTGCTATTTTTAGCGAGCACCGTGCCGCTACTGAGTGCGACCCAGTGGCCTTTCTTTTATTTGTTTTTCAGTGCTATTTTACTTAGTCTTGCGTGGTTGGATCTCAAGCTGCGTATCTTGCCAGATGTGATTTTGTTGCTCTTTGCCTTACTCGGTTTGACTTATAGCTATGTAGTCGCAGATGGTATTATCTTATGGCGCTTACTCATGGTTTTGCTCTGCGTCGGCTGTGCTAAGATCGTTCAGGTAGTCAGTAGCAGCTTTGCTAAGCGTCGTTGCGGTAGCAGCTTAGGTGCGGGTGACATTAAATTTATGGCCGCCTTGGCGTGTTGGTTTGAGATGATGGTCTGCTTGTATTTAGTGGCCTTAGCCTGCGTTATTGCCTTAGTTGCGATTTTTTTTCAGACACTGCTGTTTAAAAGGCGCGTAGAAACTATCGCATTTGGTCCTTATTTGTCGTTAGCCGCTTACTTTGTATGGTGGTGGGGTAGCTTATATAGCTGATTGAGGGGGTAGAGATGGCTCAGTTTAAGGTAGGTCTTACCGGTGGTATTGGTTCGGGTAAATCAACCGTCACTAAGCAATTACGGGGCTATGGGATTGCAGTGATTGATGCTGATGCCATTTCACGTGCTGCTACGGCAGCTGGTGGTGCCGCCATTGAGGCCATTGTGGCGGCCTTTGGCGCAGCGATGCTGGATCAGCATGGCGCCTTAAATCGTGCCTTAATGCGCAACTTGGTGTTTAAGGACCCCGAGGCACGTCAGCGCTTAGAGGCCATTGTGCATCCCATTGTACAGGAGCAGATGGGCTTACAAGCAGCGCAGGCCGATAGCCCCTATGTGGTTTATGATATACCCTTATTGATTGAGTCAGTCGCACGCTATCGTCCTCAGTTTAAACGTATCTGTGTGATTGATTGTGATGAAGCAACGCAAATATCACGTGTACAATTAAGAGATCAACTTCGTTTAGATGAAGTTAAGCGGATTATTGCCAGCCAAGCACCACGGCAGCTTAGACTGCAGCATGCCGATGATGTGATTGATAATGGTGCCGGCGTAGACTTACCTCGGCTACGTCAACAAGTGCAGGAAAAGCACGAGCTCTGGTTGGCCTTAAGCGAAAAGGACCGATTACATAAGGGATTGTCGTGATTTTATATGAGTATCCATTCAGCGAGAAGATACGCTCATTTTTGCGTTTAGAGTTTCTTTTTCAGCGCTTATCCTTTTTTCATAAGCATTTTGCGAGTAGCCCTGAAAACGATGAGGCCTTATTGGGTGCGTTGTTCGACATTATGGAGGTATGTGAGCGGGGCGACGCGCGTAATACCTTATTACAAGAGTTGGATAAGCAAAAACTGACCTTACAGTCCTATCGCAGCTATCCCGATATTAATTTGGTGGCGATCGAATCGGCCTTGGTGGATTTAAATCGGGTCAGTCGAGAATTGCATGACGCAGGCAAGATTGGTCGAGCGGCGCGTGACTGCGAGTGGCTTGCTAAAATCAAAAACCGTTATGTGGTGCCGGGTGGCTTATCCAGCACTGAATTCCCAGCGTATCATGGTTGGATGTTGGGCGATCATGCGCAGCGCCAAGCGGTGGTGGATGAGTGGGTGGCTTCATTTAATCCACTCAGCGAGGCGGTCAATAGTCTCCTACACTTTATTCGTGCGTCGCGCGAGCCAGAGTATGTGACCACACCGCCTAACGGTGTTTTTGAACGCGCTTTGCGGGGGCAGCCGTTTCAGTTAATACGCGTTTGGGTGCCGGCATCCGGCGGCATTTATCCAGAAATTAGCGCAAATAAGCACGTGACCTTTGTGCGTTTATACCAATTAAATGAGCGACTTGAGCCGCAACTGGTGACAAAGCCCATCAGCCTGAAAATCGCATTTTGTAATTTTTAATTTTTTGTTTTTGATAGGATTTTTGAGTGACAAAACCACCTGAGACGGTACAGCACAATCAGCCACCGAAGCAAGTGCAAGTACAAGCTGAGTCTGATGCGCCGTTTAACAAAAGGGAGTCGGGTAAAGTGCGTATTATCAAACAGCTCGTTCTGCTCCTGTTGCTAGGCGTGATCGTGTTTGTGGTATATGCTTTATTTTTCCATAAGCAGGCTGACAATAACACAGCTTCTACACCTTCTCCTCCAGCGATGGGTCCAGGTGGTAGCGTTCGAGGAGCTCCCGGGGCTGGCACGGTAAAGGTTAGGGCAGTCGCTGCCGAAGTGCGCACCATGAATAATGTGATTCGAGGGATTGGCACCGCTTTGCCGTCCGAAACCGTGGTGGTGCGCAGTCAGGTCAGCGGACCATTAACTCAGGTGTTTTTCGAAGAAGGGGCGCTGGTCAAGGCAGGCGATGCGCTGTTTGCCATTGATCCCAGGCCGTTTGAGGCAAAGTTACAGCAAACACGTGCCCAGTATCAGCAAAATGAAGCACAATTAGCCAATGCTGAGGCAGATTTGCGGCGCTATCAAACCCTGTTTAAGCAAAACTCCATTGCCCGTCAACAGGTGGATACGCAAGCAGCCCAAGTTAAGCAATTAAGAGCCAGTCGTGCCAGTTTACAGGCGCAAATCGATCAGGCTGAGATTGAGCTTGAGTACACCACGGTGAAAGCGCCGATTAGTGGGCGCCTGGGTTTACGACAAGTGGATATTGGAAATCTGGTGCAGGCTAACGCCACCGAGGGCTTAGTGACAATTACTCAAACGCAACCGATGGATGTGGAGTTTGCCATTTCAGAGCGATATGTGCCGCAGGTAGCAGCCAAGTTTTATCAGGGACAGCCGCTTGAGGTGCAGCTCTATGACCGTAATTTTTCTCAATTTATTGAGCAGGGTGCGTTGCTGTCGATGGATAATCAGATCGACGCCGCCACTGGTACGGTAAAAGTCAAGGCACGCTTCGATAATGCGGATTATGCTTTATTTCCAAATCAATTTGTGAATGTGTGGCTGTATGCGCAGCGCTATGACAATAGCCTCAGTGTGTTAACCGATGCCATTCAGCACGGACGCCAAGGGGCTTTTGTGTTCTTGATTAATGAGGATATGACAGTGCAGCGGCAGGAAATTCAAAGTGGCATTGTTGAAGGTGTTTATACCCAAGTACTTGAAGGCTTGGTAGAGGGTGATCGCGTCGTGATTGAGGGCGTAGATCGCTTACGTGCAGGATCTAAAGTAGAGATAATCGATTGAGTATATCAGCGATTTTTATCAGTCGTCCGATTGCGACAACCTTATTAATGATTGCGGTGCTGTTGACGGGGATTTTTTCCTATCAACGGCTCTCAGTGTCTGCATTACCAGATGTGGACTACCCGACGATTCAGGTGACTACCTTGTATCCTGGGGCCAGTCCTGCCACCATGGAGGCCTTGGTGACCTCACCGCTTGAGCGTCAATTAGGGCAAATGGCGGGTCTGCAGCAAATCAGTTCCTCCAGTGCCGCCGGCGCGTCAGTGATTAATCTCAAGTTCAGTTTGACGCTACCGATTGCGGTGGCCGAGCAGGAAGTGCAGGCGGCGATCAATGCGGCCTCGAATCTGTTGCCGCAGGATTTGCCCATGCCGCCGGTATATAACAAGGTGAATCCTGCGGATGCGCCGGTCATTACCTTAGCCATTAGTTCCGATGCTTTACCGTTGTATGAGGTACGGGATTTGGTAGAAACTCGAATTATGCAGACGATTGCGCAAATTTCGGGTGTGGGAATGATCAGTATTGCCGGCGGACAAAAGCCAGCCTTTAGAGTGCAGGTTAATCCAGTCGCTTTAGCGGCTAATGGTTTAGCCTTAAGTGATGTGCGTACGGCGATTGCTTCAGCGAATATTAATCAACCCTCTGGTAATTTAAATGGTCCGCGTCGTTCGACCACCATTCATACCAATAGTCAGCTCTATACGCCGGAAGAGTATGAGGATCTTATCATTAGCTATGTTAATGATGCGCCTTTACGCTTAAAGCAGGTAGCCAAGGTGGTGATGGATGCGGAGGATATACGTCAGGCTGCGTGGCTAGGTGATAAGCAAGCGATTCTTCTTAATGTTCAGCGCCAACCCAATGCTAACGTGATTAGTGTGGTGGATGAGGTGCTGCAACTATTACCCTCATTGCGTGCAGCGATGCCGGAGTCGGTGCAGATAGAAGCGGTGGCTGATCGTACAGAATCCATCCGTCAATCCATCAACAATGTACAGACAGAGTTGCTACTTGCCGTACTGCTGGTGGTGTTAGTGACCTTTGTGTTTTTACGTACCTTAAGCGCAACCTTTATCCCATCGGTGGTGGTGCCGCTATCCATTATCGGTACCTTTGCGATCATGTTATTTTTAGGCTATAGCCTCAATAACCTCACTTTAATGGCGCTGACCATTGCATCCGGTTTTGTGGTGGACGATGCCATTGTGATGATTGAAAATATTGCGCGCCATATTGAGGAGGGTGAAACCCCGCTTAATGCCGCATATAAGGGCGCTAAGGAAATTAGTTTCACCTTGATTGCCTTGACCTTTTCATTAATTGCGGTACTTATTCCTCTGCTCTTTATGGGCGATGTGATTGGTCGCTTATTTAGAGAGTTTGCGGTCACCCTGTCAGTGGCGATATTAATTTCACTGGTGCTGTCGCTTACGCTGACACCGATGATGTGTGCTTATATGCTGAAACCCGCAGCTAAAAAGGCGATGGTTGGGGCGGGTGCTAGTGATCACCCCCTAGATGCTGCGGATGTGCCTAAGGAGGGCCCTGTAAGCCGTTTCTTGGCTAAGCAAATTGATCGGTTGATGGCGGCTTATGCTAATTTACTGGATAAGGTCTTAGCTCATCAGTTAGTGACCCTATTGGTGTTTGTCGCGACCTTAGTGATGACGGCGGCACTGTATGTATGGATTCCCAAAGGCTTTTTCCCGCAGCAGGATACTGGTCTGATGGTCGTGATGACGGAAGCCGATCAGTCCGTGTCTTTTGAGCGAATGGCTGAATTACAAACGGCGATTGCAGAGGCTTTTAGTCAAGATAGGGATGTGGCTTCAGTGACCTCCTTTATCGGCGTAGACGGCAATAATGTCAGTTTGAATACGGGCCGTATACAGATCGAGTTGACGTCTCATGCTGGTCGCAATAGTGCTCACGTAGTCATGGACAGGTTGCAACAGATAGCCGCAGACTATGAAGGCATTAAGGTGTATTTGCAGCTTAATCAGGATCTTTCGATTGATACGCAACTGGCCCGTAGTCAATATCAGCTTAGCCTTTCCTCCATTGATAGTGAACAGCTGAGAGCGTGGGTGCCGAGTTTTGTGTCGGCACTTAGTGAGATTGAGGGTTTACAAGATGTGGTTGAAAATTACCAAGTGCGTGGCTTAGAAGCCAAAGTGGTGGTAGATCGCGATGCCGCCGCTCACTATGGTGTTCGGATGGCACAGGTGGATGAGGCCTTATACAATGCCTTCGGTCAGCGCTTGATTTCAACGGTCTTTACCCAAGCAGCGCAATATCGCGTGGTGTTGGAAGTGGAGCCGAGTTTTGCGCAGGATCCGCAGTCGCTGGCCGATGTGTTTATTCAGGGTACTAATGGCTTAGTTCGGCTGACAGATATTGCCCAAGTTGAAATGGCATACACCCCGTTGGAAGTGCAGCGGATTGACCAGTTTAATGCCAGCTTAATTTCTTTTAATTTACAAGCGCATTATTCGTTGTCGGATGTGTTGCCACAAATTCAAGCGCTACCGCAGCAAATAGCTATGCCCGAGGTGGTTGAGATGCGTTTACAAGGTACCACCGAGGCTTATGTCAGTGCTCAAAAAAATAATCTGTGGTTATTGTTGGCGGCGGTTTTTACCATGTATATTGTTTTGGGGGTGCTGTATGAAAGCTATATTCACCCCATTACGATTTTATCGACGCTACCCTCAGCCACGATTGGCGCCCTAATTGCCTTAAATGTTGCCGGTATGGATTTGGATATGGTGGGCATTATCGGCGTGATTTTGCTGATTGGTTTGGTTAAGAAAAACGGCATTATGGTGGTGGATTTTGCCTTGTCGGCTGAGCGTGAACAGGGTTTATCACCCTATGCAGCAGTACGTCAGGCCGCCTTATTACGCTTCAGACCGATTTTAATGACAACCTTGGCGGCTTTGTTTGCAGCCATTCCACTGATGCTGTCAAGCGGTGTGGGGGCGGAATTGCGTCAACCATTAGGTTTAGCCATGGTGGGTGGCTTGTTATTAAGTCAAGTGTTGACCCTCTTTACGACACCGGTCGTGTACTTATATTTTGACCGTTTGCTTAGCGGCAGAACGCATGATGAGCAACAGGCGAGGCCTGAGTCTACTGTCGCTAACGAGGGCTGAGTATGAACTTATCAGCGCTGTTTATTAAACGACCGGTTGCCACCTTATTATTAGCCATTAGTGTGGCGATTTGCGGTATCGTCAGTTATCTGGCTTTACCAGTCGCGCCATTGCCCAATCTCTCGGTGCCGGCGATTTTTGTGCGTGCGAGCTTGCCTGGCGCTAGTCCAGAAACCATGGCGAGTAGCGTGGCCACGCCATTGCAGCGTGCCTTAGGATCGATTGCCGGGGTGGATGTGTTAAGCGCCACCAGTCAGGAGGGCAGTACACAGATTATTATTCTCTTTGAGTTGCGTAAGGATGTGAACGATGCGGCAAGAGAGGTGCAGGCTGCCATTAATAAAGCGCAACATCTGCTACCCAGCAATATGCGTACACCACCCACCTATCGTAAGATGAATCCTGCTTCTAGTCCGATTATGGTGTTGACACTGACTTCAGAGACGCATAATTTGGGTGAGCTCTATGATTTGGCGACCACGGTAATTGCACAAAAAGTAGCGCAGGTAGAGGGGGTCGGTGAGGTCAGTGTTGGTGGGAGTTCCATGCCGGCGGTACGGGTAGATTTAAACCCGATGCAGTTGACTAGCTATGGCATCACCCTGGATGAGGTCAGTCGAGCCATCAGCGAATCCAATCAAATTCAGCCGCGCGGCTTTATCGAAAACAAAAATTTACGTTGGCTTATTAGTGCTAATGGTATTTTACATAAAGCCGCAGACTATCAAGATTTAATTATTCGCTGGCGCGAGGGTCAGGCGGTGCGCCTAAAGGATGTGGCGCATGTTTATGATTCCGTCGAAAATGAGTATAACTTCGGTTTTTTAGATCATCAACCTGCCATTAACCTGATTATTCGACGTGAAGAGTCGGCCAATATTATTCAAACCGTTGATGCAATAAAGCAGCAATTGCCAGCGCTGAATGCCTTAATGCCAGCGCAAGTGGATTTAAATGTATCGCAAGACCGCTCCTCTAGTATTCGTGCCACCTTGTATGAGGCTGAGAAGACCTTGGTATTGGCGGTGATCTTAGTGGCGCTGGTGGTGTTGGCTTTTTTAAGAAAGCTTAGAATTACGATGATTCCGGCGGTATCGGTGCCGATTTCCTTATTCGGTTCTTTTATCGTGATGTATTTTTTGGGCTTTTCCCTTAATACGATCTCCTTAATGGCTTTGATAGTGGCCACTGGCTTTGTGGTGGACGACTCAATTGTGGTGGTAGAAAATATTGTGCGCCATATGGAAAAGGGCTTGGCGCCTTATGAAGCTGCATTAACCGGCGCTAAGGAGGTCGCTTTTACTGTGGTGACGATGAGCCTGTCGCTGGTGATCGTTTTTCTACCCCTGTTGCTGATTCATGAGATGATCGGTTTGCTCTTTTATGAGTTCGCGTTGACGCTGACGGTGGCTGTCTTGGTCTCACTCGTGGTCTCGCTCACGCTGGTGCCCATGTTATGTGCGCTTTGGTTACGTCCGGACAAGGATCTGCATCACGCCACAGCACCCGCAAAGAAGCCAAGGCGATTACTACGCATGTTGGAGCAGCCTTATGAGTTGCTATTTCGCTTTTATCGGTGGAGTTTGGCTTGGAGTCTACGCTGGCGTGCGGTGACATTTTTTAGCTTGGTGTTGGTGGTGATTTTAAATGTGCACCTATTTATGACGGTACCCAAAGGCTTTTTTCCTCAGCAAGATACCGGTATGATTCGCGGCATGTTCAGAGTCGATGAGGGCACCTCCTTTGAAACGATGAAGCCTAAATTTGATGAGTATCGACGGATTATTTTGGCGGATCCGAATGTCGCTACGGTGAGTGGTTTTGCCGGTGGTCGTGGCGGCAGTTCCAGCAGTTTTATGACGATTCAATTGGTGCCTTTTGAAGAGCGTGAGTTGACGGCTCAAGAAGTCATTAATCAATTACGCACTAAACTGTCGCATATACCTGGTTCGAGCATGTCCTTATTTGCCGTACAGGATATACCGGGTGGTGGCGGTTTGGGTGGTCAGGATAGCGGTGATTATCAGTTTTTATTAAAAGCAGGTGATTTGCCTACACTCAGAGAATGGACAGCTAAGGTACGTGCAGCCTTTTTTGAATTACCCGAGTTGGTCGATGTGTCTGAGGGCTCTGAGGATAAAGGTAGCCGTTTGGAGTTGCACATTGATCGGGAAAAGGCGCTGCGGCTCGGTGTGGATATGCGTCTGGTGGCGAGCACCTTAACTAATCTCTATGCCTCACGTCAAGTGTCGGTGATTTATGAAGAGCTGAATCAATATAATGTGGTGATGGGGGCAAATGCTCGCTATGCCCGAGATGCCACTGTGCTTGATGATTTGATGGTGATGAGCAATGATGGGCGAGCGATCCCAATTAGCTCTTTTACTACCCTAAGCATGGCAAATGCGCCATTGCGCGTGAACCAGTCGGACGGGATGTTAGCGGATTCGATAAGTTTCGCTTTGGCTGAGGGAGTGAGCTTGGAGCAGGCGCGCGCAGCGATTAACGATGCGCTTATCCGAATCAATTTACCTACACGCTTGGTGCAAGCAGGGTTTGCTGGCACCGCTGCCGATTTTGAAAAAATGCAACGACAGCAACCCATCATGTTATTAGCAGTGATTGTATTACTTTATTTGCTGCTTGGGATGTTATATGAAAGCTATATTCATCCTTTGACCATTTTATCCACCTTACCGTCCGCCGGTTTTGGTGCCTTATTGGCACTGAATATGGTGAATATGGAGTTTACGATTATTGCTCTGATTGGTCTTTTCTTATTGATCGGTATTGTGAAGAAAAATGCCATTATTATGATCGATTTTGCTTTGCAGCGACAGAGAGAGGATAATCTCAGTTCCGAGCAGGTGATTTATGAGGCTTGTTTAGTACGTTTTAGACCGATTCTGATGACCACCTTTGCCGCATTGTTTGGCGCTTTGCCTTTAGTTTTGGCCACCGGTGCCGGGGTGGAAATGCGCCAGCCACTCGGTATAACCATTATTGGTGGTTTAGTGGTGAGCCAAATTTTGACCCTTTATAGTACCCCGGTGGTGTATTTATACTTAGATGATTTAGCTAACCGGCTTAAGCGTAAATTATCAAGGCGGCAGCAAGTTATTGAGAGTAAATCATGAGATTAAAGCGATTAATCCTAGCTCTGGTCGCACTGAGTGCGGTCAGTGGCTGTGCGGTGGGACCGGATTATGAGGTGCCGGCAGTCGTTACCGCATCCGCCTTCAAAGGTGCACCGGTCAATAGTGCACAATGGATTGAACTTAAAGCGACCCAAGCTTGGATTCGCGGTGATTGGTGGACGCTGTTTAAGGATGCGGAATTAAATCAATTAATGCTATTGCTGAATCAGGAGAATCAGAGCATTGCGCAAGCGTTGGCTCGCTATCAAGCAGCCATTGCTCAACGTCGTAGCGCGACGGCTGATTGGTTCCCCAATGTCGGTAGTACGACGTCAGTGACGCGGGCCGGTGGTTCGGAGCAAGACCCGAATAATCGCTTTTCCTTAGGGGCGAATTTGTCCTGGGAAGCCGATCTTTGGGGTAGTATTAGGCGCTCGGTAGAGTCAAGCACCGCTTCCGAAGAGGAGGCAGAGATTGCCTTAGCTGATGCTCGTTTAAGCATGCAAGTGCAGCTACTGGAGAGCTACTTCCAGCTACGTCGCAGCGATTTAGAGCGTGAGTTACTGCGCAAGATTATTCAAGCTTATGAGCAATCTTTAACGATTACCCGTAATCGTTATGAGCAGGGCGTGGTTGCTTATGCAGATGTGGTGCAGGCAGAGGCACAATTAGAAAATGCACGCTCTGATGCCATCGCTGTCGAAACCAACCGTCGTCACTATGAAAATATGATTGCTGTGTTGGTGGGGCAAATGCCTTCCAGTTTCCATATCGCTGAAAGGGTGGATGATTTACCCGAGATGATTTCGGTGCCGGTAGGTATTCCAGCTGAGCTGTTACGGGCGCGACCCGATGTGGCAGCCGCTGAACGCCGAGTTGCAGCTGCCAACGCCAAGATTGGGGTGGCGCAATCGGCATGGTTGCCGCGCTTAAGTTTATCCGCTAACGGCAGCTACCAGGCAACACATTTCTCAGACTGGATTCGTTCGCCGCTCAACGTATGGTCACTCGGACCGCAATTGGTCTTAAGTATTTTGGATGGCGGTGCGCGTCAGGCCGCCGTCGATTCAGCTAAAGCAAATTATCAAAGCGAGGTGGCAGCTTACCGACAAGCGGTGTTAGAGGCGATGCGTGAGGTGGAAAATGCCTTAACCGCAGCGGTCAATCTTGAGCGTGAACAGGAGGCGCAGCAGCGCGCCCTAGCCGCATCGCGTCAATCATTAAGCATTGTGATGAATCAATATCAAGCCGGCTTAGTCGATTACCTAAGTGTTGCCCAGGTACAAAACAGTACTTATAATGCCGAAATACGTCAATTAAACCTACGTGCCAGCCGTTTATTAAACCAAGTCGAATTAATTCGTGCCTTAGGCGGCGGTTGGGAAAATCCGCGACTGCTACAAGCCAGCCGCTAATCAGCATTGGCATCGTTTTACTGAGGGATTTTTATGCCATTTTTTAAGTGTGACTCAATGAATGATTTTCCGCATGATTTTATGATCGATGATGTGGTCTGCGGTCTCAAAGAGCAGCGCCAAGCATGGCGCACAGAGCAAAATCGTTTAGAGGAAAAGGGCGGCCGACACTTGCCTTCACCCGAAGTTATTGCGCAAGCGATGCATTCGCTGACGGGCGCCTTATTTCCGATGCGTCTAGGACCTGAGGACTTAGTGCAGGAGAGTGAGGATTTTTACGTGGGTTATACCCTCGGTAAAGCCTTGAATTTACTACTGACACAGGTGCGTCTAGAGTTTTTACAAAAGTCTCAGCAGAATGGGGTGGACCATGAGCAAATCCGTGAGCAAGCGGTAGAGATTGTACGCCGTTTTGCGGCCACGCTGCCCCAGATTCGTGGTTTATTGGATCAGGATGTGCGCGCCGCTTTTCGGGGGGATCCGGCAGCCACGAGTGTGGATGAGGTGTTACTTTGCTACCCTGGTGTGCATGCCATGGTGTCACACCGAATTGCGCATGAGCTATACAAATTGGATGTCAAAATCATCGCTCGGGTTATCTCTGAATTGGCTCATAGTCACACGGGCATTGATATTCACCCTGGAGCAACCATCGGCCCTGGTTGTTTTATTGACCACGGTACCGGTGTAGTGATTGGTGAAACCGCTATTATCGGCAATAATGTCCGGATTTATCAGGCAGTGACTTTAGGTGCCAAGAGCTTCCCTAGCGATGAGCATGGTAATTTGCATAAAGGACTCGATCGTCACCCAATTGTTGAGGATGATGTGGTGATTTATGCGGGGGCGACGATTTTAGGTCGTATCGTGATTGGCAAAGGCTCGGTGATTGGGGGTAATGTCTGGTTGACCCGTAGTGTGCCGGCAAATAGCGTGATTAGCCTAGCCGATCCTTGCGGTGATAGTAGTCTTTAAGCGTTGATAAAAAGGCCGTGAGACACTAAGTTAACTCACGGCCGAGTTACGATAGCTTAGTAAATCGCTGGCACCAGCATCGAATCCGGGGTAGGTAAGCGCTTGTAGTCAGGATGATGGATGCGCTCGGGCAGCTCTACTTCATCATGCTCAATATCCGCATACGGGATTTGCGACAATAGATGCGAGATGCAGTTTAAACGAGCCCGTTTTTTGTCATCACCCTCAACGACCCACCAAGGGGCCTCAGGAATATGTGAACGTGCCATCATAATTTCTTTAGCCTTGGTATAGTCCTCCCAACGACGGCGAGACTCTAGGTCCATAGGCGATAGCTTCCACTGCTTTAAGGGATCGATCATGCGCATCATAAAGCGACGGTGCTGCTCCTCATCGGAAATTGAGAACCAATACTTAATTAAGATGATGCCGCTACGGATGAGCATTTTTTCAAACTCGCCCACGTCACGGAAAAAGGCCTCGTATTCCTCATCGGTACAGAAGCCCATCACGCGCTCGACCCCGGCACGGTTATACCAGCTGCGGTCAAATAGCACGATTTCGCCACCAGCAGGTAAATGGGATACGTAGCGTTGGAAATACCATTGGGTGCGTTCGCGATCATTGGGTGCGGGTAGGGCGGCAACACGACAGACACGTGGGTTTAGACGCTGAGTAATGCGCTTAATGGCACCACCCTTGCCGGCGGCATCACGTCCTTCAAAAATCACCACCACTTTGAGTTTTTTCTCTACTACCCAGTCTTGCAACTTAACCAACTCGCCTTGTAAGCGGAGCAATTCACGGAAATATAGACGACGATCCATGCCTTCATCGTGAACGGTTTGACCCGCTTCAGTCAGTAATGCCTGATAACGTTCATCGTCAATTTCCATCTCCAGCTCTTCATCAAAGCTATCCATGATTTCAGCGTAAAGACGACGCGCGTTTTCTGATAGAGATTGACTCATAATATAAACCTAATGTGTGTGACTTCTTTGGTAAAAATATCTGCTTATTTTATTTATACTACCACTGAATAATGAATCTAATATGACGATTCATCGCTTTTAAGCATAGAAAAAACGCCGCACAAGCATTGAGCTCGCACGGCGTTAATAGTGACATTAAAACGAGTGATTAGCTATAGATCTTACTGCCCTGCTTAATAAACTCAATGGATTTTTCTTGCATACCCTCTTGCGCTTTAGCGTAGTCGCGTACCTCCTGAGTAATCTTCATCGAGCAGAACTTCGGTCCACACATGGAGCAGAAATGCGCGATCTTAGCCCCTTCCGCTGGCAATGTTTGGTCATGATAGGACTCAGCGCGTTCTGGATCCAGACTTAAACGGAACTGATCCCGCCAGCGGAACTCAAAACGTGCTTTGGAGAGCGCGTTATCACGCAATTGAGCGCCTGGCCAGCCCTTGGCTAGGTCGGCCGCATGGGCGGCAATTTTATAGGTAATAATGCCGGTACGTACATCCTCTTTATCAGGTAAACCCAAATGCTCTTTAGGTGTTACATAGCACAGCATGGCAGTACCGTACCAACCAATATTGGTCGCACCGATACCAGAGGTAATATGATCATAGCCGGGCGCAATATCTGTTACCAGTGGCCCTAAGGTATAGAATGGCGCCTCATAGCAATGCTTGAGCTCCTCGGTGACATTGGCCTGAATACGTTGCATTGGTACGTGGCCCGGACCCTCGATCATGACCTGTACATCATGCTCCCAGGCTTTGGCAGTCAGCTCACCCAAGGTATAAAGCTCACTGAATTGTGCTTGGTCATTGGCATCGGCAATACTACCCGGACGCAAGCCATCACCTAAGCTGAAGGATACGTCGTAGGCCTTCATGATTTCACAGATCTCATCAAAATGTGTATACAAGAAGTTTTCTTGGTGATGTGCCAAACCCCATTTCGCCATAATCGAGCCACCACGAGACACAATACCAGTGACGCGATCCGCTGTCATCGGTACATAGCGCAACAGCACCCCGGCATGGATGGTAAAGTAATCAACGCCTTGTTCGGCTTGCTCAATTAAGGTGTCACGGAATAAATCCCATGTTAGGTCTTCGGCAATGCCACCGACTTTTTCCAAGGCTTGGTAAATAGGTACGGTGCCGATAGGTACCGGGGCATTACGAATAATCCATTCACGCGTTTCATGAATATGGGCGCCAGTGGAGAGATCCATAATGGTATCTGCACCCCAGCGCAGTGACCAAACCATTTTTTCGACTTCTTCGGTGAGTGAGGAAGTGACAGCGGAATTGCCCAAGTTGCCGTTGATTTTGACGCGGAAATTACGACCGATGATCATCGGCTCTAATTCTGGGTGGTTGATATTGGCCGGAATAATGGCGCGACCGGCAGCGACTTCACTGCGAACAAACTCCGGCGTAATATCTTCTGGTCGCTTAGGTAAATTGGCGCCGTAATCAAATCCCTCATGCTGTCTTAAGAGCTTGCTATAAGCGGGATCAGACATTAATTTATCCAACATCAATTGTTCACGTAAGGCTACAAACTCCATTTCAGGGGTGATAATCCCTTGGCGAGCATAGTGCATTTGCGTGACGTTTTTGCCGTTTTTGGCGCGTCTGGGTTGAGTGATCACATTAAAGCGTAGATGCGCTGTCTTAGGGTCAGCTAAGCGCTCGTTACCGAATTGACTGCTTAAGCCAGGCAGCTTTTCGGTGTCTCCTCTTTCCTCAATCCAGCGCTCACGAATATTGGGTAGACCCTCTTTAAGGTCAATGCCTTGGGCGCTATCGCCATAAGGACCGGAAGTATCATACACGGGGATGGGTGGGTTAAGCTCTTCGCCTGCCGCAGTAATCGTGGGATCCTGTTCAATTAAGCGCAAAGGTACCCGAATATCATCACGACTGCCTTGAATATAGTGTTTAGTGGAATTTGGATAGGCAAACTGTAAGCTGATTTCCTCGCTTAAGTCGCTCAATGCCTGGGTGCTGTTTAATGATGCGCGTTTATTCATAATGCCTCCGTTGTGGTAAAAGGTGAACAGAGGTATGAATTTGCGTGGAGCGGATAGTGAGCATAACCTACTATCTCAGCACAAGAGAAACGTAAACACAATATGTGCTTACTACAAACTCCCTACGCCGGTACTAACCGGGTCAAGTTCAAAGGGTATTTCTCAGCCGCAACTGCAGCACCCCTGTTCGTTAGTGGCATTAAAACATTTTTTAATAAAAGAATAAAGACTTTAGCTGCTGATTAGGGGTTAATACTGGTTTTAATTACTCTTTGGAACTTAAATGCGCTTACTTAGTCTAACTAAACAATTCGTTCTGAATGCTCTGCCTAGCAGCTGATAAATCATCACAATAAAGCACGCTAAGTCCATGATTATTTGGCATGAAGCTTTCATGCTATTGTCATATTATCTCGTTACTATATCGTCTGACATCATACTTAATTCATGTTTGGACTGTATCAAATGAGCTCGGCAGAGCGACAAAGCAAATAGTAATAATTATTAAAACATTAGGAGCATACTATGAAATTATTAACTCGTCTCCGTGAAGAATTTGCACCAATGACTCACGATGAATCTCTTAAGGATCTAAAGCAGGAAGCAGAGCAAGCTTCCGAGCATGCAGCAAGCGTAGAGGCGTTGATGCAAATGCTGGAACAACGTAAAATTCAAAATGAACTGGCTTAATTGATTAACTAGTCACGTTATTATGCGTTGATCACGCTTTTTTAAATTTTTAGCAGTATCTTCAAAAGCGCTGTTAGTCTTAGGACTGATGGCGCTTTTTGTTCGGCACGTCTTTATCGCGTGAGTACCCTTTGGGCAGCCATAGGATAAACGCACAAGATCATTGAAGGTAAAGGATAAGTAGCATTGGCACAGCAGGGCTTTTTGTTTGATGAGGATGAATTTTTTAGGCACGGTGCTTCAGACAGCTGCGAGCAAATTGGTGCCGCTAGCTTTATTCTGCGTGGCTTTGCCTTGCCTAAGGTGGCACCGATCATCGCACGGTTAGAGCGTATTACTGAAGTCGCAGCTTTTCGGCAGATGCAGACCGCAGGTGGTCATCGTATGTCGGTGGAAATGACGAATTGTGGTGAGTGGGGTTGGTTAAGTGATGAGCAAGGCTATCGTTATGTGCAGCTCGATCCCCTAAGTGCTAAGCCTTGGCCGAGCATGCCAGCGTTATTTCTTAAGTTAGCATGTGATGCTGCAGCGACGGTGGGTTATGAGGGTTTTGCTGCGAATGCCTGTTTAATTAATCGCTATCGACCAGGCAGTAAAATGTCATTGCATCAGGATAAAAATGAGCGCGATTTTGATCAGCCTATTGTTTCCGTGTCTTTGGGCCTACCGGCTGTGTTTCTTTTCGGAGGGCATGAGCGCAGCGATAAAGTGGATAAGCATGCCTTATTTCATGGTGATGTAGTGATCTGGGGTGGTGAGGATAGATTGCGTTACCATGGTGTGATGCCACTTAAGGAAGCGGAGCATCCCGTGTTGGGTGCACATCGTATTAATTTGACCTTTAGAAAAGCTCGTTAAGTAGGGGTGATATGCACTGGGTCAACACGCACCAGGCTGAGGAATACATCTAGCTTATAAAAAGTTGAGCCCGGATCGGAACCCGAGCTCAATGCCTATTAAAGCGCAACTAGTGAGTCTATATTAGGCGTCTGCAGCCTCAAGGAAGTCTTGTGCAAAGCGCTGTAATACGCCGCCAGCTTGGTAGATACTCACTTCTTCGGCCGTATCTAAGCGGCAAGTCACTGGTACATCCACCGTTTCGCCATTACGGCGGTGTAGGCGTAGCGTTAGATCACAACCTGGGGCAGGTGTCCCAATCACGTCGTAGGTCTCGGTACCATCAATTTCTAGCGTGTTACGGTTAACACCCTCTTTGAACTGTAGTGGTAACACACCCATGCCGACTAGGTTGGTGCGGTGGATGCGCTCAAAGCCTTCAGCGACAATGGCCTGCACACCGGCTAAGCGTACACCTTTGGCTGCCCAGTCACGCGACGAACCCTGACCGTAGTCGGCGCCAGCGATAATAATAAGCGGCTGCTCGCGCGCCATATAGGTTTCAATGGCTTCCCACATGCGAGTGACTTTGCCCTCGGGCTCAATGCGAGCGAGTGAACCCTGCTTAACAGAGCCGTCTTCATTGCGAACCATTTCGTTAAACAATTTAGGGTTAGCAAAGGTGGCGCGTTGGGCTGTTAAGTGATCGCCACGGTGCGTCGCATAGGAGTTAAAGTCCTCCTCAGGTAGACCCATCTTGGCGAGGTACTCACCAGCCGCACTACTAGGTAGGATGGCATTGGATGGTGATAAGTGGTCAGTGGTGATGTTATCACCCAAGACCGCTAAAGGCACCATGCCTTTGAGACTACGCTCACCCGCTAAGGCGCCTTCCCAATAAGGAGGGCGACGGATATAAGTAGACATAGGACGCCAGTTATAAAGTGGGCTATCCGCTTTTTGCGTGGTCTCGTCCTTGGCAAACATAGGGATATACACCTTACGATATTGCTCAGGTTTCACCGCTTGCTTTTGGATGGCGTCGATTTCTTCGTCGCTTGGCCAAATATCCTTAAGCGTGATCGGATTGCCGTCCTGGTCAAAGCCGAGCGGATCCTTTTCAATATCAAAACGGATGCTGCCGGCAATGGCATAGGCGACCACTAAAGGTGGTGAGGCGAGAAAAGCTTGTTTAGCATAAGGGTGAATTCGACCGTCAAAGTTACGGTTACCAGAAAGCACGGCAACCGAGTATAGATCACGCTCGATAATTTCCTCTTGGATCTTAGGATCTAAGGCGCCGGACATACCGTTACACGTGGTACAGGCAAAGGCAACCACACCAAAACCGAGCTTTTCTAACTCAGGCATCAGCCCTGCTTCTTCAAGATACAGCGCAACGGCTTTAGAGCCAGGGGCAAATGAGCTTTTAACCCACGGCTTGCGTAACAGACCCAAACGGTTGGCATTGCGTGCTAAGAGGGCGGCGGCAATGACGTTACGGGGGTTATTCGTATTGGTGCAACTGGTAATGGCTGCAATAATCACGGCGCCATCTGGCATTTTGCCGTCTTTGCTCTCGTAGTCACCTAGCAGACCGCGATTCCCCAACTCACTCACAGGTAATAAATTGTGTGGGTTCGACGGACCGGCTAAGGTACGCTCAACCGTAGATAAATCAAATTCAAGAACACGTTCGTACTCAGCGGTCTTTAGCGCATCAGCCCAAAGGCCGGTGGTTTTAGCGTATTGCTCAACAAGCTCGACTTGCTCCGGCTCGCGACCGGTTAGCTTTAAGTAGTCGATAGTTTTATCATCGATATAGAACATGGCTGCCGTCGCACCGTATTCAGGCGCCATATTAGCAATGGTGGCACGATCACCGAGGCTGAGGTTGGCAGTACCCTCACCGAAGAACTCTAGATAGGCAGAAACCACTTTAGCATCACGGAGGAACTTAGTTAAGGCTAAGACAATATCAGTGGCGGTGATGCCTACACCCGGTTTGCCACTTAGCTTGACACCGACAATATCCGGTAAGCGCATCCAGGAGGCACGTCCGAGCATCACCGTTTCGGCCTCAAGACCGCCAACACCGATAGCGATCACACCCAGTGCATCCACCATCGGGGTGTGACTGTCAGTGCCGACTAAGGTGTCCGGGAAAGCAACGCCATCGCGCACTTCAATCACCGGTGACATATGCTCTAAGTTAATCTGGTGGAGAATACCATTGCCCGGCGGAATCACATCGACGTTTTCAAAGGCGGTTTTGCTCCAATTAATAAAGTGGAAACGGTCATCGTTACGACGATCCTCAATGGCGCGGTTTTTCTCGAAAGCGTCAGGATCGTAGCCGCCGTACTCTACCGCTAGGGAGTGATCGACAATCAGCTGGGTTGGTACGACTGGATTGATTTTGGCGGGGTCACCACCCTTGTCGGCAATGGCGTCACGTAGACCAGCTAAGTCGACGAGAGCCGTTTGACCTAAAATATCATGACAGACCACACGTGCAGGGAACCATGGGAAGTCCACCTCACGCTTTCTGTCAGTTAACTGAGTTAACCAGGTGTTTAAGGTCTCTTGGTCTGTTTGACCGTCAGCTTTACGAACTAAGTTCTCAGCTAATACACGTGAAGAGTAGGGCAGCTTATCATAAGCACCGGGGCGAATCGCTTCAACGGCGGCACGCGCATCGTAGTAATGCAGCGAACGACCTGCTAGCGTTTTTTTGAAAGCAGATTGGGTCATTTGATATCCTCAGAGGTTTAATAATATTTCCAAAGATTTGATAGGCGTATTTAGCCTAGTGCATCATAATGTTATGATGAAAATCTTACACTAATACCCGATTGATTTTAAGCAATTGGCAAAAATAAATCTTATATAAGCAGAATAAAGTCTTATATAAGACATAAGACTAAACATATTATATTCATTTCATTCTTAATAGAGTTGATTTAAAGGTTTTTTATATGAAGAAGTTATCTCTATCGCTTATCGCCGGGCTCGTTGGTCTAGCTCTGTTGTCTTGTAGTACTTCTTCAGATTATTCGGCTGAGGTGGAGTCGGTGGCGTTTGATATGCATGCGCCTTTACAGGTGCCGGCATTGTCAAGTTTTGCGCAAACGGCACCGCGGGCCTTGCAGGGGCAGTATCGACCGGCACAATGGCATGATTTACCCGGTTGGTCCGAGGATAATGGCGAGCATCTGTGGATTACGCTGATTAATAACTGTCGCGGTCTGATGCGTCCAGTGTCAGGCTCGTTGACGATTCCAGCGCGGGCAACACCCCAGGATTGGCAGCCATTCTGTCGTGATGTGGCAGAGTTTAGCCGTGAACATGGTGAAACGCCTGAGCTTGGTGCGATGAAGTTTTTCTTAGAACAGCATTTGCAGCCTTGGGCTCTCGTTGGGCGTGGCATGGCGACTGGTTATTATGAGCCCATCGTACATGGCTCCAAATCACGTGGCGGTCAAAATCAATGGCCAATGTACGCAGTGCCTAAGGATTTATTAACTATTGATTTAGCAGGCGTCTATCCTGAGTTGGCTGGTAAGCGTGTACGCGGCAAGGTTGAGGGCAATAAGGTCGTGCCTTATGATAGCCGAGCACAAATTGCCGCTCGTGCTGATAAACCACCAGTGATTGCTTGGTTAAACGATCCGGTGGAGGCCTTTTTTCTGCAGGTTCAGGGATCTGGTCGCGTGCAATTGGATAATGGTCGTTCAATTCGCTTAGCCTACGCTGATCATAATGGTCGTCCTTATACCTCCATTGGTCGTTGGTTAGCCGACCAAGGCGAATTACCGCTGGCTCAGACTTCCATGCAAAATATCAAAGCGTGGGCGCAGCAAAACCCGCATCGGGTTGATGAAATGCTAAATGTTAACGAAGCCATGGTCTTTTTCAGAGAAGAGGCGATTCAAGACAGCATCGCCGGACCAAAGGGCGCTTATGGCATTCCCTTGGTGGCACAAAGAACCGTTGCGGTGGACCCAGACTATGTGCCATTGGGCAGCCCACTGTATTTAGCCACCACCTATCCAGCATCTAATGCGCCTTTAGAAAAAGTCGTGTTTGCGCAGGATACCGGTAGTGCGATTAAGGGCGCTGCTCGGGTGGATTTTTTCTGGGGTAGTGGTGATGCGGCAGGTGAGCAGGCCGGCCGTATGAAGCAGGATACGCAGGTGTGGGTCTTATGGCCGGTTGGCATGGGGGAGCCTAACGCAAGATGAGCGGGAGTCAGAGCATGAGTTACGAGGTGGTGGTCTGTGGTGCCGGCATTGCCGGTATGGCAGCCGCTTTGCAATTAGCAAAAAATCAATTTAAGGTCGCTATTTTAGCCCCTAAAGTACAGCCTAAGCATAGTTTGGGTGAGCAGTATCACCCGCGGATTTACGCGATATCACTTGCCAGCCAGCAGTTTCTTGAAAGCCTGGGCGTGTGGCAGATGATGCCGGCTGAGCGTCGCAATCCAGTGCGTCAGATGGAGGTTCACGGGGATCTGGACGGGGTGATTGTGTTGGACGCACAGCAGTCACAGATGAGCGAGCTGGCTTATATTGTTGAGTCAGGCGAAATTGAACAGGCCCTGTTTAATGCGCTTAAGGTTTACGGTGTGCCTTGGATAGAGGATAGGATTCAGGGCTATGAGCAATGGCAGGGCGAGGTGCGTTGTGCATCCGGTCAGTTGTTGCAGACTAAGCTACTGATAGGGGCAGATGGTGCTCGTTCCACCGTGCGTGAGATTTGTGCTATCCGGCATGAGTTCAAAGCCTATGGCGATATCGGTTTAGTGGCGCAATTGAACGTAGAAAAACCACATCTTAATACCGCCATTCAGTGGTTTGATGGCAGTGGTGTGTTGGCCTTTTTGCCCTTGCCGGATACCGCTGATGGCCATCAGGTGTCGATGGTGTGGTCGGCCCGTCAGGCGATTGCTGATAAGTATTTGGCGATGTCAGCTGAGGAACTGGCGCAACGTCTACCGCCAGCCTTACAGGCCATCGCAGGTCAGCGTTTAGGTGAGATTCAATTACGTAGTCCCATGTATGGCTTTCCATTGACCTTAGAGAGTTCGGCTATGGTGGGTCCTGGCGTGGCACTCGTGGGGGATGCCGCTCACCGGGTTCACCCCTTGGCAGGTCAGGGCTTAAATCTGGGTTTAGGGGACGTGGAGACGCTATGTAAGGTATTAATTGAGCGTGAGCCCATGCGTGATTTAAACGATATGCGTTTATTGCAGCGTTATAAGCATCAACGAGCCGAGGCGATTTTTAATATGCGCTTTGCAACGGATGGCTTATATCGTCTCTTTGCCCTTAATTCACCAGCACTTGCGATGTTGCGCAATACCGGCTTATCACTGGTGGATAGGATTGCGCCATTGAAAAAGTACTTTGTGCGCGCAGCTGCTGGGAACTAAGGCGTTTAGATCGTAATCATAGAGTGAATCAGTCATTGGAAAGGAATTATGGTGTTAAATCAAGTTAGGTCAATGTTGAAGCAAATTAGCTATTGTGGTGTGGCAGCTTTTGCGCTACTAGCCTCACAGACTGTTATGGCAACAAGTGTTGAGGAGTCGATTAAGGAGGGTCTTACAAAGCGTCTTCAGCAACCTGTCACCGAGGTTAGAAAAACGCCCTTTGATAATCTTTACGAGGTGCGTGTGCAGGGTTCGGTGGTGTATACCGATGCAGCTAGACAGTTTGTGATTTTCGGCGGTCAGCTTTACGATTTGGAGAAGAATACTAATCTCACCGAATTGGCGTTGGAGGAGATGAATCGTGTTGATATTGACAGCTTGCCACTAGATAAAGCACTTAAAATGGTTTATGGCGATGGTAAAAACCGTTTAGTGACCTTTGAAGATCCGAATTGCCCTTGGTGTAAAAGGCTACAAGCAGAGTTTGAGCAAATGGATGTGACAGTCTATACCTTTGTGACGCCAATCTTAAGCCCTGACTCATTTACTAAGACAGAGAATATCTTATGTGCCAAGGATCCGGTACAAACCTGGAAAGATTGGATGGCTAAAAATATCAGTCCTAAAAAGCAGGACAGATGTGAGCTACCGATTAACGAGGTACTAGCCCTGATGCAGCATTCAAATGTCGCAGGGACACCAGCGATCTTTTTTGATAATGGCAAACGGATTAACGGTTTTGCCGATGCAGAGCGTATGCGCCAAACCATGCAGGCTAAGGCAGAGTAGCTTTTTTTTGATGTGCAAAGGGGTGCCTTAGGAGCGCAGCTAGGGAGCGCACACGCAGATCGACATAGCTCGGTCGAATAATGTGTTGAGGACCAAAGGGCGTGCCGGGGTGGTAAATATAAACAGTTTGCCATCCCTCTTTATTGGCGGATTTGAGGTTGCTGAGCGTATCCTCAACCAACACACATTGCTGCGGCTTTAGGTCTAAACTGGCTTGTAGTTGTCGTAATAGTGCGGGCGAGGGCTTCGGCTTGTATTCACCTAGCACCCGCATATGATTAATCGCACAGATACCAGCAAAGCATTGGATGATATTCAAGCCCTCTAACACTTGCACGGCATAATGTACAGGTGCATTGGTTAAAACATACTTCGTGCCGGGCACCGCATCTAGCAGGGTGGCTAAATGATGCTCAAAGCGCATGTATTGCGCCACTTCAAAGTTATGTGAATCTAGTAAAAACTGCTCGGGATCCAATTGATGGTGCTTATGCATACCAATCATGGTGGCACCATAGCGTTGCCAATATCGTTCACAAAGCTGCTTGGCGGCAACGGCATCAATGTGCAAATGCTGCATCACTGCCTTCACCATACCGAGGCTAATCTGCTCAAAAATGGCATGGGAAGCGTCATGGATGGTGTTATCTAGGTCAAAAAACCAGACGCGCGCAGCGGGTGATGTCTGCGCGCGATAGCGATGGCTTTTGGCCCTCAAGGGATGAATAAAACGAGTCCGAAGCATGCAGTCCGTTGCTTGCTTAGACCGTGATCATGGTGCCTACACCGTCATTGGTCAGGATTTCGAGCAATAAGCTGTGCGGTACACGACCATCAATAATGTGGACCGAATTGACCCCAGCGTTCGCTGCTTCTAGCGCACCGGCTAATTTCGGGAGCATACCACCAGAAATCGTACCGTCTTCTGCTAAGTCATTGATGCTCTTCGTATTAAGACGGCGTAAGAGATTTTTATCCTTGTCGAGCACACCGGGGATATTGGTTAATAGCACTAGCTTTTCAGCCATCAATACTTGCGCCAAACGACCGGCTACTAAGTCGGCATTAATGTTGTAGACCGCATTATCCTCCTCATTAAAGCCAATAGGGCTAATCACAGGAATAAACTGATCGTTTTGTAAGGCCTTAATCACCGCTGGATCAATGGATTGAATCTCCCCTACATAACCGATATCCAATGGTTGGTCTGGATTCTCGGCATTGTCCATTAGCTTTTTTCTGGCCTTAATCAGCCCGCCATCCTTACCCGTCAAACCGACGGCCTTACCGCCCGCCTGATTGATCATCATTACAATATCCTGCTGCACCTGACCCCCTAATACCCACTCAACCACTTCCATGGTTTCGGCATCGGTGACGCGCATTCCTTGGAGGAAAGTACCCTCCTTGCCTAAACGCTTAAGGGCTTGGTCAATTTGGGGGCCGCCACCATGAACCACGATCGGGTTTAAGCCGATTAATTTTAGTAGAGCCACATCATGCGCAAAGGTTTTTTGTAAATGCTCGTCCACCATGGCATTGCCGCCGAACTTAATAACGATGGTTTTGCCATGAAAACGACGAATATAGGGCATGGCTTCGGAGATAATCTCCGCTTTAATGGCAGGCGTGATAGCTGTCTCAGTCATGGTTAGCTCTTATAAAAGGGGTTGTGTAAAGGGTTTATCAGCTGTGTGCAAGGGCTTTTTCGAGCGCTTCAATAAATTGGTTTTTATCGTAGTTGCCGATAAAGCTTTTAATCACTTTGCCTTTGCGATCAACTAAAAAAGCCACTGGGGTAAAGCGCACATCACCAAAGGCCTTGGCAATAGAACCATCCGCGTCATGCACAATGGTGAACTCATACCCGCGTTCTTGTACTAAGCGATTAATGGCCGCAACGCTGTCGTGCTTCATGGCGACTGCAACCGTCTCATAGCCTTGATCCTTGTACTTAGCATAATGTGCTACCGTATCAGGCATTTGACGCATGCAGGTCACACAGTCGGTGGCCCAAAATTTATACATGGTCACCTTGCCCTGCAAATCATGGGTTGTGAATTGACGCCCGTCAATACTGTGAAGCGTGACTTCGGGGACGGCCTTGCTACTAAAAACCGTGTTATAAACCACTGCACCTAGAATAGCGATGACGGCAACAACGATAAGGAGTACAAAATTTTTCTTCATCTAATCAGACCCTGTTGAATTTCAAATCATCTTAATTAGTTAAAGGAAAGGTTTGTGTACCGCCACTGGTAGCAGGGTTGCTGCTTGTATTGGCATTGCTAGGGTTAGTTTTTGGTGGCGTAGAAGATACCTTGTCAGTGCTTGAAGCGATATCAAATACCTTAACCACGCCCTTTACCCCAGCAATACCGGCAGCGGCGTTGGCGGCGGCATCAGCTTCTTGTGCAGTGACTTGTCCCATCAAATAAACCACGCCTTGAGAGGTGGTGGTCAGGATGGTACCGCTAGGCACGCCAGAGGTTGCTAATAAATCGGTCTTAACCTTGGTGCTAATCCAGGTGTCATTACTGCGGGTTGAAAAATCAGCGACTGGACCGATGCGGAGCTGATTTACCACCTCATTAACGTCATCAATTTCTCTAACCTCTTGCTCGGCCACGCGTTTATGCTCTTCGCTAGCCACCTCGCCAGTCAATAAGACACGCTGATTGAAGGTCATGGCATTAATACGGGAGGTATTGGCAGGCACTGCGCCGCCAGCTTTTTGTTCAGCATAGAGACTGATTTTCTTGTCATTGGCCTGCATGCTCGGCGGACGACGGTCACTGACCACGGTTGCTACGCCAGTGGCTAAGCCCCCCACCATCAATGGCACGCAAGCTGATAACAGCGTGCTGGCGGCAACCATACCTACCATGAGGAATTGGCGAGACTTAAGCAGTGAGAATTTGGTTTTATTGCTAGGTGCAATAGAAGTAGATAGCATCGACTAGTCTCCAAGTATGGCCGCATCTAGACCATCACATAAAATGTGTAATAGTAAAATATGCACTTCCTGAATTCGCATCGTGCGTTCGTGAGGTACACAAAGATGAACATCATTAGATGTTAACATCTGCCCGATAGTTCCACCATTGCGACCGGTTAAGGCAATGATTGGAATATCATACTCCTTGGCCGCTTCAATCGCACGGATGACATTGGTGGAGTTGCCGCTAGTGGAAATCGCCACCAATAAGTCGGCGGGTTGTGCCAAAGCACGCACTTGGCGTTCAAACACCTGATCGAAACCGTAGTCATTACCCACGGCGGTCATAATTGAGGTGTCCGTATTAAGTGCTACCCCAGCTAAAGGAAAGCGCTCACGCTCAAAGCGACCCACTAATTCGGCAATAAAATGCTGTGCATCGGCTGCCGAGCCGCCATTGCCACAAGCGAGCACCTTGCCATTATTGCTAATGGTATTAAATAATAAATCAATCCCTTGTTGTAAAGGCTCAGCAAGCACGTCTAGACTTTTTTGCATCAGGGCTGCATGATCCTGGAAGTGTTGCTCAATACGATTTAAGATGCTCATTTCAAAGGTTCTCGTGATGGATTCAAAACGTAGACTACTATCATAGCCTAAAGTTGAATGAGACTCAGGTCGATCTGAAGTTGCACGGTCATTTTATCAACCCTGTGCCATAAAACTCCGTTCTTCAGGGCGGAGATATAAGGTACAAACGGCGTAGCCGTTTCAAAGCTAATTAATCGGGTGTTTGTTGTTGCTCGATGTATTGGCGAATAATTGAAATGGGTGTACCACCGCAACTACCGGCAAAATAAGATGGCGCCCACAGCTGATTGCCCCAACGTTTTTTTTCGGATACTTGGGTGATTTTTCTTTCTAATCATTCGACTTGATACACCTTTTAGGCTGTTTACTAGCGTAGAAACTGCCACTTTCGGCGGATATTCAATGAGTAAATGAACGTGATCGTCTGCGCCGTCAAACTCGACTCATTTTGCTTCAAAATCATTGCAGATGCTTTCAAAAATCAACTTGAGATCATCTAAAATCGCTTTCCTAAAAACATTACGGCGGTATTTTGTACAAAGACTAAGTGAACGTGCAGATTAAAAATGCAATGTCTACCGTGCCTGATGTCAGTTTCTTTATTCATAGACCAAAGGTAAAATATAAGGAAAATCCTATTCTAAACCTTGCCAATGCAACTACGCAAAGC
>NZ_KV793574.1:0-18914 GCF_001808505.1 Oligella sp. HMSC09E12 | reverse complement strand
CGGATAATTCCGATGCGGTGAATGTTGGTCAGCTTAAAACTGTTGAGGCAAATGTAGACAAAGGTCTTAACTTTAATGCCGATAAGGGTGGTTCTAAAACCTCTAAGCTAGGTTCTACCGTGGCGATTAAAGGTAAAGATCAGAATATTCAGACGGAGATTAATCAGGATGCTGAGGGTAACACTAATATTAGTATTGCCTTAGCGAAAGATCTTGACATTGATAGTGTCAAAGCCGGTGAGACGTTACTGAATAACGATGGTCTAAGCGTCGGTGATAAGGTAAAAGTGAGCAACACAGGCATTACCGCCGGTGATGTTAGTCTAACCACCGAAGGCATTAATGCGGGCGGCAAGCAGATCACGAATGTTGCGGCTGGAAAGGCAGATACCGATGCGGTGAATTATGCTCAGCTAAAAGAAATTGAGGCTCAAGTGAAGGCATCGTCCACCAAGCTAGTTGCTGGTGATGGTGTGACTGTAGACGGTGGCAAGCAAGGAGATGGTAGCAGCCAGTACACCATATCAGCCAAGACGGATGGCACAACGATCCAGATCAATGATAACGGTGCCATCGCAGCGAATACCACGACCTTTAACACGACGACAGATGGTACCGTGGGCACACCGGTTGCGCCTGGTGCCTTAGTGACGGCGGAGACAGTTCAGTCAGCGGTTAATAACGCAGGCTTTAACGTGATTGGCGCAGGTAATAACGCCGATCCGGGTGTCGCCTTTAGCAAGGAGTTGGTGAAAGCAGGTAATACCGTGACCTTCGAGGCAGGTGATAACTTGACCTTGAAGCAAGAAGGCACGCAGTTTACTTTTGCCTTAGCCAAGGATGTTAGTTTTGATAGCGTCAGTGTTGGTGATGTAAAAGTGACGAATACCGGCATTACAGTAGGTGATGTTAGCTTAAGTACGGGAGGCATTAATGCGGGTGGCAAGCAGATCACGAACGTGGCGGCTGGAAAGGCAGATACCGACGCAGTAAATGTTAGCCAGTTAAAAGCGGCTGTCGGTGGTTTTAATAATGTAGTGAACCACCTAGGTAATGAAATTCACCGCGTCGATCGTGAAGCTCGCGCTGGTACCGCCTCTGCAGCAGCAATGGCTAACTTACCGCAAGCCTATCTACCTGGTAAGAGCATGTTTGCGATTGCCGGTGCCGGTCATCGTGGTGAGCATGGTTACGCCGCAGGGTTATCCACCATCTCCGATAACGGTAAGTGGATTATTAAGAGCTCTGTCTCTGGTAATACACGTGGTGATGTAACTTACGGCGCCGGCGTGGGTTATCAGTGGTAACTTGCCATTGAGGACCTGAATAAGCTGACTTCAAACTGCTCAATCGTCCGCCCATGCGGTGGTATCAAAGCTTAAATAGTAAGGCACCGACGAGTCGGTGCCTTAATTCTTACAAGAAGCAATCGCTTTATATCGAGCGTAGCGATTAGCTAGGCACAATGCCTAAGCCTTACGACGCTCAGCAATATCGGCAGCAGCGGTGAAAAGTACGTCGGTTGAAGAGTTTAAGCCTGTTTCAACCGAGTCTTGAATCACACTGATGGTGACACCAATAGCAATCACCTGTGCTGCGATTTCATTACTGACACCGAATAAGCTACACGCCATTGGAATCAGCAGTAATGAGCCACCAGGAACGCCGGAGGCACCACAAGCAGCAACCGTAGCCAGTAAACTCAGTAAAAAGGCGGTCGCAATATCTACCTCAATACCTAGGGTATGCACAGCGGCTAAGGTTAAGACGGCGATGGTAATTGCTGCACCGGCCATATTAATGGTGGCACCTAAGGGGATGGATACAGAATAGGTTTCCTCACGTAAGCCGAGCTTTTTAGCTAAATCCATATTGACCGGGATATTGGCTGCAGAGCTGCGTGAGAAGAATGCCATTAAACCACTTTCAGCTAAACACTGCATCACCAATGGATAGGGATTTTGGCGGATTTTGAACCATACGATGATCGGGTTGACAACTAAGGCCACAAAAGCCATCGCAGCAACTAACACCACCACTAATTTGGCATAGCTTAATAAACTACTTAAACCAGTTGCAGCCACTGTGGACGCAACGATACCGAAGACGCCGAAAGGCGCTAAACGAATAATCCACTGCACGATTTTGGTCATCGCAAGCGCCAGATCCGATACCACCGCTTTAGTTCCTGGTGCTACCATCCGCAGGGCGAAGCCGAATAAAATAGCCCAAGTTAAAATGCCGATATAGTTGGCAGACAGCAAGGCATTGACCGGATTGTCAACCACCTTTAACAACAGAGTATGTAAGACCTCGGTAATGCCAGTCGGCGCATCACTGACGCCACTCTCGGGGTTTGGTAGCGTTAAGGTGGTCGGGAATAAAAAGCTTGTTGCCACGCCCACAAGGGAGGCGGCTAAAGTACCGATAAGATATAAGACAACAATCGGTCGCATATTGGAGCTGGTATCAATCGTTTGTGAGGCTAGGGCAGACATCACCAAAATAAATACCAAAATCGGTGCTACCGATTTTAAGGCGCCCACAAACAGTGTGCCGAGCAACGACATTTTTAAAGCCAAGGCCGGTAGCGCCACGCCGATAATCGCCCCTAATATCAAACCGATAACGACTTGCTTAACTAGGCTGCCGCGCAAAAATGCAGCGGCAAATGCATTTACCTTCATTATTTTTTTCCTCAGTGATTAAATTCTTCGTATTGTAACTGTATATGAAAATTAAGGTCTAGCAGCCAATGAGGACTAGGCGATTTGATCGCATTGCTTTGATCCAAATCGACTTAATGCTAGTAGAAGCCCTTATTAATTTATGCATGAGTAAGTTATAATTTAATAAGGTAGTAATACACATTGTGTATAAATAAGTAAGTTCATTTGTCACAACGTTTTATACAAAGGAAGATAGTATGGCAGCACAATTTTTTATGCCTAGCAATAATGTGATCGGTGCGGGTGCACTTGATTCAGCGGTGGATATTATCGCCTCTTTAGGTTTCAAAAAGGCCTTAATCGTTACCGATAAGCCCTTAAGCGATTTGGGTTTTGCGGCTCAGGTAGCGGATCGTTTAAAGGCTAAAGGCGTTGAAAGTGACATCTTTGATGAGGTTCAGCCTAATCCTACGGTAAAAAATGTTAACGACGGTTTGGCTAAGCTGAAGGCCGCTGGCGCAGACTGTGTGGTGTCGCTGGGTGGTGGTTCACCGCATGACTGTGCTAAGGGTATCGCCCTCGTAGCCAGTAATGGTGGCAAAATCGAGGACTATGAGGGTTTGGATAAATCCGCTAAGCCGCAATTACCGCTAATTTCTATCAATACCACGGCCGGTACCGCGTCTGAAATGACGCGCTTTACCATCATCACCGATGAAAGCCGTCATGTGAAAATGGCGATTGTCGATAAGCACGTGACGCCAATCTTATCGGTTAATGATCCGAAGTTGATGGAAAATATGCCTGCTTCATTAACGGCCGCGACGGGTATGGATGCGCTAACCCATGCGGTTGAGGCCTATGTATCAACCGCAGCCAATCCGCTCACGGATGCCTGTGCGGTTAAGGCCATTGAGTTAATTGCGAGCTATTTACCAACCGCAGTTAAAGAGCCTAAAAATGCGGAGGCGCGCGAGCAGATGGCTTATGCGCAGTTCTTGGCCGGTATGGCATTTAATAACGCCTCGCTCGGTTATGTGCATGCGATGGCACATCAGTTAGGTGGTTTTTACGATTTACCACACGGCGTTTGTAATGCGCTATTACTACCTCATGTTGAGGAGTTCAATATGCGTGCGGCTAAAGCGCGTTTAGATGAAGTGGGCGCGATTCTATCCGCTAACAACCAGGAGCTTGAGGGTTTAGGCGTGATTGATGCCATTAAAAAGTTGGCAGGCATCGTAGGTATTCCAAAATCACTACGTGAGCTAGGTGTCAAAGAAGAAGACTTTAAGGTCCTCGCTGAAAATGCGATGAAGGACGTGTGTGGTTTAACTAACCCGGTTCAGCCTACACTTGATGAAGTAATTGCTATCTTTAAAGCAGCATATTAAGCTTAACTCGTTTAAGTTTTAATTAAATAAACCCGCCACTGAAGCGTGATATTGCTCAAGTGGCGGGTTTTCTTATCAAGCGACTACACTATCTTTAGTCCTCAACATACCAAGTATCTTCGGATAGCATCACTTGCTGATGACCATAGCCTGCAGGCATCATAGGGAAGCAGTTTTCCTGTGCCTGTACACGCACATCCAAGAAATAAGGTCCCTCCGAATTAAAGCATGCCTCAAGTGCCGCATCTAAGTCTCTAGGATCGCTGACGCTAGCGGCTTGCCAGCCAAAGGCTTGGGCCACGCTCACAAAATCTGGCATGCAATCGTTATAACTGTGACTGTAGCGACCCTCGTGAATGAGCTCTTGCCATTGACGTACCATGCCCATATAGCGGTTATTACAGAGCACCACTTTAATTGGGGCACGGTGCTGTACTGCGGTAGCCAGCTCTTGGATATTCATCAGAATCGAGGCATCCCCGCTAACACAAATCACCAGTTTGTCGGGATTGCCGATTTGTGCGCCAATCGCAGCGGGCATACCATAACCCATGGTGCCAGCACCGCCGGAAGTTAACCAACGATTCGGTTGATTAAATGTTAAGTATTGGGCAGCCCACATTTGATGCTGACCGACGTCAGTACTCACAATGGCATCCTTGTTCTCAATCTTTTGATTGATGCGAGTCAGTAAGTCTTGCGGTAGGATTTCCGTGGTTGAGGGCGTAAAGCCTAAACAATTCTTGCTACGCCATTTTTCAATTGTTTGCCACCAATCATCCAGACGTGAGCGTTCCATGGGGAGCGCCTTCACCTCATTAAAGAGGCGCGTTAAGAGAGTGTGGCAATCACCTACCAGGGGCACGTCAGCGCGCACCACCTTATCAATGGAGGCGGGGTCAATGTCTAGATGAATTTTAAGGGCGTGTGGACAGAAATCAGAGAGACGACCAGTGATTCGGTCATCAAAGCGAGCGCCGATACAGATAATCAGATCAGCATGGTGCATCGCTAAATTGGCTTCGAGAGTGCCGTGCATGCCCAGCATGCCGACAAACTGCTCGTCATTGGCGGGGTAGGCGCCCAGACCCATCAGAGTCAGGGTGCATGGCGCGCCGGTATAACGTACTAAGTTGCTAAATACCTCAGCCGCCGCTTTACCGGAGTTAATTAAACCACCGCCGCCGTAAAACACCGGGCGACGAGCATTGACAATTAAATCGGCTGCACGTTTGATATTGGCTAACATTGCAGGTGCAGGCACTTCCGGCGTACTTTCAGCCCGCTTTTCAATGGTGAAGGTCGATTTATCAATGGCTTGAATTTGAATGTCTTTGGGGAAATCAATTAACACCGGTCCTGGACGACCCTCGGTGGTCATTTGATAGGCTTTGGAAACGAGCGGCACCACATCCTCGGAGCGCTTGATCTGCGCATTCCACTTAGTGACGGGGCGTGAAATACCGATCGCATCACACTCTTGGAAGGCATCGGTACCAATGGCACTCGTGGCTACTTGACCGCTGATACAGAGCACAGGTATCGAATCACACATCGCATCCAATAAACCGGAGGTGGTATTAGCTATGCCGGGACCAGAGGTCACTAAGACCACGCCCGGTTTACCCGTGCTGCGCGCATAGCCTTCGGCGGCATGGACCGCACCCTGCTCGTGGCGTACCAAAATATGGCGAATACGCGGTTCAGCATAAATGGCATCATAAAGCGGTAAAACCGCACCGCCGGGATAGCCGAAAATGGTATCAACACCCAGCTCAATTAAGGTCTCCAGTAAGGCTTGAGCGCCATTAAAACACAGTTTTTGTTGGAGGCTTTGCTGTGTATCCATATAAAAACCCTCGCTTGTTTTATTCTAGTTTGATTAGTTAAAAAATGAGTAGCTTGATTTTAACCCTAAGTCAGTAAGAAACTTGCAATGCACAAGTGCTATGCTTAAACTAATATAATCTTTAGCGGTTTCCCATTGACTAGAGCGGGTAAACTGGCACGCTATTATCAAATTGAGGATTGTTATGAGCGTTCATACGCAGATTAAGCGTCTTACCATCCCCCAATTGCAAGCCATGAAGGGCGAGCAAAAAATTGTTTCACTGACTTCTTATACGGCGCCCTTTGCACGAATTTTGGACGAGGTGGTGGATTTTATTCTGGTTGGTGATTCTACCGCAATGGTTGGCTATGATATGCCGGACACCTTATCCATTACGGTGGATATGATGGCACAACACGCTAAAGCGGTGGTGAGTGCGACTCAACGTTGTGCGGTGGTGGTGGATATGCCTTTCGGTAGTTTTCAGGAGTCCCCTGAAATGGCATTTCGCCACGCTGCCAAGCTACTGCGTGTGAGTGGCGCTGACTCGGTCAAAATTGAGGGCGGGGAGTATTTGGCGGAGACTACGCGATTTTTAGTTGAGCGCGGTATTCCTGTGTTAGCCCATATCGGTTTGATGCCTCAATACTTCCATACCATGGGTGGTTTTAAAGCGCAGGGTCTGAGCGATGAGGCAGCCGAGCGTATTTATCAAGACGCCTTGGCACAAGAGGCGGCCGGCGCTTGGGGTATTGTGATTGAGGGTACGGCAGAGCCTTTAGCACGTCGTATCAGTGAGGCGGTGAGCATTCCCACCATCGGTATTGGTGCCTCCCCGGCCTGTGATGGTCAGGTGTTGGTGGCGGAGGATATTTTTAATCTTACCCACGGGCGCATTCCTAAGTTTGCGCAGCAATTTAGTGATGTGGCGGCTGTGATTCGTGAGGGTGTGACAGCCTACGCAACGGGTGTTAGAGAGGGTAGTTTCCCGAGCTTGGATCACTGTTTTGGCGTTAAAAAATAATGTCCAAGACCTCAACCAAGCCTAAAAAGCGCTATCGAAAAGCTCGCAAAATACCCGGTGCGCCATGGGTTGAGGTGCGCCAGTCGCAGGTCCATGGGCGAGGGGTGTTTGCCATTCGTGATATACCTAAAGATACCCTGATCATTGAGTATACCGGTCGTCGGATTAGTGCCGAAGAGGCGGATGCCATGTGGCCAGTGGATCCAGACGATCCCTATCATACCTTTTTCTTTTCCTTAAGTAGTGGGGAAACCATTGATGGGGGTACCAAAGGTAATGCGGCTAAGTGGATCAATCATAGCTGCGAGCCGAACTGCGAAGCACGTGAGGGTAAAAACGGTTATCGGGTGTATATCTATAGCTTACGTGATATTAAACAGGGCGAGGAGTTGTCCTTTGACTACGGTTTAATCATCGATGATGAGCTCACGGAAACGCTTAAAAGTCATTATCGTTGTTGTTGTGGTAGTAAGCAATGCCGCGGTACTATGCTGAATCTTGCCTCATTTGAAGAGGGTGCTGAGGACGCAGAATAAGTTTAGCCTTAGCCTTAAGCAAAGCGACGTTCCTCGCATGTTGATTGAGAGACGTCGCTTTTGCATTTGCCTTGAGGCGGTGGGTTAAGGCTGCTCGACTTGCGTGCTTGCTTCAGTTATTGCCGCATTGCCATTCTCACTGGTCGCCACGCTACTGAGCGTTTCATCAGCATTGGTGCTGCTTACCAACTCAGCGACTTTACTACGTGATAGCACACCGACCAGCTCATCGTTGTCAGTGGTGACGACCACGGGTTCATCACTATCGGTTTGGATCATATGTGGTAGCACCTCTTCCAGATTGACATCAGCAGACACCGTGGCGGCCTCAACAACTACGCTGGAGATATCTCTGAGGCCACGCTGCATGGCTTCTTCGGCGGCGGCGAGCTTGATAATGCCGGCAAAAACTTGGCCATCTAGGACGGGGGCAAAGCTCAGCTGCAAGGCTTTCATGCGCTCATAGGCATGGGCTGGGCGAGCACGCATGGTGAGCTTTAGCGGTGGTGTATTAATCGCATGCGCTGTATTTAGCGCTTTACCGCGATTCACGTCTTGGAGGAAGTTCTCAATATAGCTACTTTGCGGTGATAATAAAATATCTTCCGGCGTGCCCTCTTGCACCAAGGCACCATCCTTTAAAATCGCAATGCGGTTACCCAAACGTAGCGCTTCGTCCAAGTCATGGGTAATAAAGACAATGGTTTTATTTAAACGATCCTGCAGTTCAATCAATTGATTTTGCATTTCTCGCTTAATCAAAGGATCTAGCGCTGAAAAGGCCTCGTCCATCAGGATAATGTCGGTATCCGTGGCTAAGGCACGCGCTAAGCCTACACGCTGCTGCATGCCGCCAGATAATTGATTGGGGTATTGCTCTTCAAAGCCTCGCAATCCCACTTGCTCTAGCCAATAGCGAGCTTTTTCATGGGCCTCTTTTTTAGGTACTTTTTGGGTGATGAGCCCGTAAGCGGCATTGTCTAACACGGTTTTGTGTGGCAATAGCCCAAAGCGCTGAAAAACCATGCTCATGGTTTTGCGACGGAATGCTTGTAATTCTCGCTTATTTAGACTCATCACATCCACGCCATCAACCAAAATTTGACCGTCCGTCGGATCAATCAGTCGATTAAAATGGCGAATGAGGGTGGATTTACCAGAGCCTGATAAACCCATAATCACATAAATACTCCCTTCCTCAATACTTAAACTAATGTCTTTAAGTCCCAAGGTATGACCGCTTTTTTCTAAAAGTTCTTGCTTGCTCATGCCGTTTTTAACCGGCTCAAGCCATTTTTTCGGTTCCTTACCGAAAATTTTATAAATATTTTTTACTTCGATTTTACTCATTTGGACTCTCGATTTTGAATGCGTTTACCATAAGACTGTGAGATGCGGTCAAAGAGTATGGCTAAAATCACAATGCCAATACCTGCTAATAAGCCGCGACCGACTTCTAGACGGTTAATGCCGAGAAGTACCTCATAGCCCAAACCTCTGGCGCCAATCATGGATGAAATGACGACCATGGAGAGTGCCATCATGGTCGTCTGATTAAGACCGGCCATGATATTGGGTAAAGCTAAGGGTAATTGCACGCCAAATAATTGCTGTAAGGAATTAGCGCCAAAAGAGCGTGATGCTTCGAGTACCTCTTTATCCACTAGTCGAATACCTAAATCAGTCAGACGAATCAGTGGCGGTACAGCATAAATAACCGTTGCAATAATGGCGGGGATTTTGCCCAAGCCAAATAGCATCACGACAGGAATTAAATACACAAAGCTTGGCAACGTCTGCATCACGTCTAACAAGGGCAACATCACCGAGCGGACGATTTTGGATTTGCCGGTGATAATCCCCAAGGGGATGCCGACCAAGACGGAGAGCACAGTGGCCATAATCATCAGCGCCAGGGTTTCCATACCCGCATCCCAGAGGCCGATAGAGCCCATCAGAAAGAGCAACAAGCCCATGCTGAGTGAAAAGAAGACGCGGCGACTGGCTAAATAGGCGAGTATGACTACCGCTAAGATGATGCTCCACCACGGTGCGCCGCGAAGAAGCTGTTCGATCCAAACCAATATTTTTAGAAAAGGTTGTGACATGGCGGTGAGGGTATCGGCATAATTGACGACTAAATCATCGACAAAGCCGTCAATTGCTCGTCTTGCTTCACGAGCGGAGAATATTTCTGGAAACATAGATTGAAATTATTTTAATAAGATTGTATAGGTGTCGATTTGTCAGGGGGGCGATCAATGCAAACAACGATGACTCATCCTGTGTAGGATTGCTTTTTGCATCAAACTAGCTGCCTCGCTAGCGCTCACTAGCAAGGCAGCGCTCATTAGAGCCTAAGCGACTAAGCTCAGCGACTTAGAGTGACTTTTGAACACGTTCGGCTACCTCTGCTGGTACCCACTTAGTCCATACCTCAGGGTATTCGGCGAGGAACCATTTGGCGACATCCATGGATTCATCACCGGATTCCTCCATTTCAGCCAGGGTGGCATTGATCACCTCTAAAGGCACTTCATTTTTATCGAAGAAGGCTTTTAATTGCGGCGCTTCTTCTGAAAACTTTTTATTTAAAGCAACAAAGACCGGGTTACTAGGATAGGCATTCGGCTCGGGGTTTTGACAATCCACATCGGTTAAGCACTTATGCTTGGCTTCATCATATTCTGGTAATTCTAATTCGACCAAGTCTAATGAGCCCACAAGCGGGGTTGGATACCAGTAGTAGAAGGCGATATTGTTTTTGCGACGATAGTCGGACATTAAGGCAGCTTTTTGGGCAGCCCCGGTGCCGGGTTGATAGTAGGTGAAATCATCGCCGAGTTCCAAGGCATTAAAGAGGTTGGTGCTGACGACCTCACACGCCCAACCAGCAGGACAACCATAGAAACGACCTTTGCTCGGATTCTCTGGATCTTTGAACTCCTCTTTGAATTTCACCAGATCAGCGGCTGACTTTAGTTCAGGGAAACGCTCTTGTACGTATTTAGGAATAAACCACGCCTCACCACCTAAAAATAAATCACCGGAACGAACCACGCGGCCACGCGCTAAGGCCTCATCCCAAATGGTGCCCATGGAGTTTAACCAGATTTCAGTATTAACATCCAAGTCACCGCGTTCTAAGGCAGCTAAGGCCGGTAAAGTCTCAGTCGGTAAAACCTCGGTTTTGCAGCCGTAGCCCTGTTCTAGAATTAAGCGCTGTACATCCGTTAGTACTAGATTGGACTCCCAGCTCATGCCGCCGAAATTGATGGTGCGATCAACTTCGCACGTAGGCGCTGCGGCTGCTGTATTAAACGCAGCGAAGCTGAGTGTTGCAGCGGTGAGCGCGCTGCGTAATAGATTTTTATGCTTGATTTTCATGCGTGAAAAGCTCCTTAAGTATTACATTGTTCATACAAAAATATTTGTAGCCAACTACGTACGCCAAGAGTTTTGCGGAAAACGAACAAAACGAGTTGCTCGTCAATACAAGGTAGGGATGATGATCCCCAGATTGACAGATACCGTAGTAGAAAATTTAAATCCCTTTAACTCACCTAAGTAGCAGGTACAGCGATGAAAAAAACCACTTAAATTTTATACTTAAAGAAATTTGAACTAACTACAAGTACACAGAAGAAATTTTAAATAACATATAACCATAACCCAGATAATGTCAGATTGCAAATTCGCTGCTGATGGCGATAGCACCCAACGGCACCCAGCCATTTTCGTCTCACGTCGCGTAAGTTATAGGCTTGAGCTCTTGTCTAAAGCGCTGACAAGGTTCAATTGATGGCATAAATTGTTTACAATATTTAATAATTGCTATTATTTTTTGGAATAACCTTGATACGTCTAGAACATATATATAAACGTTTTGAGACGAGGGGTAGACCGGTACATACGGCGCTAAGTGATGTGAATTTAGGCATTGAGCGTGGCGCTATTTACGGCATTATCGGCCGTTCGGGTGCCGGTAAATCTACTTTAATTCGTCTCTTAAACCTACTGGAAAGACCGAGTAGCGGCAAAGTCTACTTTAACGATGAGGATATTAGTGCCTTCAGGGGCGCCCAGTTGCGTCAGTTGCGTCATCGTATCGGCATGGTGTTTCAGCACTTTAATTTATTAAGTTCACGTACAGTCTTAGATAATGTCTGCTTACCCTTACGCTTACTGGGTGTGGCTAAACAGGATAGAGAGGCGCGCGCGCTGGAACTGCTGGAGATTGTTGGTTTAACCGAGCATACGCATAAGTACCCCGCCCAACTATCCGGTGGGCAAAAGCAGCGCGTGGGGATTGCGCGTGCATTGGCCAATAACCCAGAGCTGTTACTGTGTGATGAGGCGACCAGTGCCTTGGACCCCGAAACCACGCAGGCCATTCTTGCCCTACTTAAGGACATTAATCAGCGCCTTGGTATTACCATTGTGTTGATTACCCATAGTATGGATGTGATTCGCAGTGTCTGTGATCGTGTGGCAGTGCTCGATCAGGGGCATTTAGTTGAAGAGGGTGAGGTGATTGATGTCTTTCTGCATCCGCAGCATCAAACCACGCAGTCCTTATTGCAGGAGAGCAGCGGGGTGGATGCGCAAGCGTGGAAGCGCCTGGTTAAGGACAGCGGAGTTCAGGTATTACGCCTCAGCTATCGTGGTGAAAGTACTTCACAACCCATTATCAGTCATTTATCTCGGGAGTTGGGGGTGCAAGTCAGTATTCTGCAGGGTACGGTTGGCCAGTTAAAAGACACGGCCTATGGACAGCTGGTGGTGTCAATTGATGGTGATGCTGCACAACAAGCACAAGTGACGCAATTTTTAGCAGCAAATCATGTGACGTATGAGGTATTAGAGGCGTGAATTTTCAACGAGTTGATTGGAGCCTGATTCTTGAGGCGACCCTAGATACCTTGATCATGACCGGCTGGTCCTTGCTGTTTACAGTGATTATCGGCTTGCCTTTAGGTATTTATTTGTTTTTATGTAGTGAGCGACAGTTATTGGCGAATAAGCCCGTCTATCAATTGCTATCCTTGGTGGTGAATGTCCTACGTTCGGTGCCTTTTTTAATTTTATTAATTATTTTAATTCCATTTACCCGCTTTGTGATGGGTACGGCGTTAGGCGTGCCAGGTTCAATTCCACCGTTGGTGGTGGGGGCTGCGCCGTTTTTTGCGCGTTTAGTGGAAAATGTCTTGCGTGAGCTGGATCCGGGTATTTCAGAGGCCTGTAAAGCTATGGGGGCGACACCTCGACAAACGGTGTTTTATGCCTTATTACCCGAAGCAACCACCGGTATTATCAGTGCCGTGGTGGTCACTGCTATTACCCTCATTGGTTATACTGCCATGAGTGGGGTAGTCGGTGGTGGCGGTCTCGGTGATATTGCCATCCGCTATGGTTATCAACGCTATCAGGTTGAAGTCATGTTGATTACCGTGGTCATTTTGGTGGTGCTGGTGCAAGTGATTCAGATGTTTGGCGATCGGCTGGTTGCTAAAATGAATCGTAAATAATCACGCTGTGAATGCCAATCAGGTTCGCTCAGCGAGCTTAGCGAACCTGATACAGCTGGTTTGGGGTAAGCGTGTCAAATGGCGCAAAGCCCAATAGTACGGTATGGCATAGAAGCGTACCGTGCACAATGTCTCTGAGTAGGCTGATGTGCAAGCCTCATCCTACTCCCTTTATCCATTCAAGCCTTGAAAATTCTCATGCTTGACCAATCGATTTTGGTGGATCATCACTGAGAAATAAACGATAAAAACCATCAATCGCTAATAAAAAAATTAAGGCGTTAAAAAGCGAGCTCAGAAAAACACATAGAAATCCTATGACTTCGTATATGGGAGATTTAAAAGACGCTACCGTTGATTTTAACCAATCAGGATGTTCAAACCAAAAAGTTGGGAAAAAGTAAAATAAGAACAATTGAATAAAAACTAATATGACTAAAAGATTAAAAATTAAATATTTTTTGTTTTGTAAGACACATGCTATATTTTTTGGAGTTTGATTAACAAAGCATTGCTTTTTAAGTAGTGAGCAAAGCGAATAAAGCACAAAACAAATGAGTAGCGTGTTAATAAGATTAAAAAAAATAACCGTCACAAAATCAGTTACTTCAGGATACAGAAGACCCTCTTTCGTGCTAAACAAGACTTTGCTGATATAAAAAGGCAGTAAACGCAGCCACATCGGCATTATCGGTAAAGCATCAAAGAGCAGCCAATTAAACAGAAACCCTTGCAAACAAAAAGTAAGAGTAAAAAAGATAAAAAATTTTAGAACTTTCATTTCACAGTGATCGTCCCATATGTCATTATAGAAGTCCCTTGTATTTGACGTTTTTTTGTAGCTTTTATAAGATTTCGAACTTTTTGAAAATCATTGTATGAATCAATAGTTATACAGCCTTCACTGATGCCGCGCTCCCCTTTTGGGTGTAGTCTAAAAGCACCTCTAATCATGCTGTCACACTGAACACTATCATCTATGAAATTATCCTCTGCATACAGGGCGAACCATTCTGAATAATTGCTTAAGCCTGTTAACTGTCTTATGATTCTATGATTTGCAAGAGTGGTTTTAATTTTACAAGTTGTACTATTAAAGCAGCTTCTATCAACAATATAATATTTGCCTAAAGGGATGGGTCCCAAATTCTTTATACACTGAAAAAGTTTTTTATTTCTATACCTTCCCATACCTGAAAATGCTTTAACATTTACCCCATTAAGTCTAAGTTCACTAAACTCTTGATCGTTAAGTTCAAAAGTACCTTGTATGAGCATTCAGCTACCTCAACTAGAAAAGATTACTTAAAGTGATTTGTCGTTATTTTATTAGACTGATGTTAAAGATTTATTAATTAAAAGTCTTTGCAAGTTCTAGTTTTTATCGCTTTTTCTTTGGCATTTGTATATTATTAAAAGCACATTTTCAAACGATTGGAGTTTTACATGAAGTTAAAATCTATTTTTTCGGCCTTGGCCTTAACTGCTGCCGTCGCTGTACAACCGGCTTTAGCTGCCGATAAATTAAGCGTTGCTGCAACACCGGTACCGCACGCCGAGATTCTTGAGCATATTAAACCTGCGCTTAAGGATGAGGGTGTCGATCTTGATATTGCCGTTTTTACCGACTATGTGCAGCCTAATCAGCAAGTGGCCGATGGTCAGATTGATGCTAACTTCTTCCAGCATAAGCCTTATTTAGACAGCTTTAATAAGGAGCGCGGCACGGATTTAGTCAGTGTGGCATTAGTTCACGTTGAGCCTTTCGGTGCTTATTCTAAGAAAACCGATAAAATCGACGATCTTAAAGAGGGTGCCCGCGTAGCTATTCCTAATGACCCGTCAAACGGTGCTCGTGCACTTCTTTTATTAGAAAAAAACGGTCTGATTAAATTAAAAGATTCTGATAATTTATTAGCGACTGCCAGAGATATCTCTGAAAATCCTAAGAAGTTGAAATTTACTGAATTGGAAGCAGCGACTTTGGCGCGCGTTTTAGATGATGTGGATTTAGCTTTGATTAATACCAACTATGCCATTGAAGCCGGTTTAAATCCTTTAGAAGACGCATTAATTATCGAAGGTTCCGAGTCACCTTATGCTAACTTAGTTGCTGTTAAAGCGGGCAATGAAAAGGATCCTCGTGTCGAGAAGTTAATTAAAGCTTTAAATAGCGAGGATGTGAAGAAGTTTATCGAAGAAGAGTATAAGGGCGCGGTTGTTCCTGCTTTCTAATCGTTTCCTCAATGCTTAACTGATAGTTTTCGGTTGTTTAAGCCTCACTTAGCCATTTGGTTAAGTGAGGCTTATTTGTTTGATTAGTCGAATGTCAAATAGCGGTCACTCTCACCTGATAAAATTATATATATAGCCCTTTGTCCGCAATTAATTTAAAAAGGAAATTTCAATTATGCGTTTAGTCAACCGCATCTTTGATGAGTTGCAAGTAGGTGAAAAAGCTGAGCTACGTCGCCTGATCACAGTCGATGATTTATATGTGTTTGCTTCAGCATCGGGTAACTATAATCCGAGCAGTTTGCCTAATTACGATGTCGATGGTGATGGCGAGCCTGAAAATATGGCGCCGACGATGTTTGTCGCTTCCATTGTTTCTGCAGTGGTGGGTAATATCCTCCCCGGTCCCGGCGCGGCTTTTAAAAATTACAGCTTTGATGCGTATGAGCGTGCCCATCCGGGTGATGAGATGTTAATCAAGGTAGAGGTAATAGATAAAAAGGATAATAATGTTGTTACCTTAAAGCTGTCTGTTGCTCGTGTTTCAGATGATAAATTAATTCTTGATGGTCAAACCGATGTGATTGCGCCGACCATTAAATTTGAACGCGACAATATGGATGTACCGGGTCTGTTGGTACAACGTCATCGTCATTTTGAGGAGCTTTTACGTCGCGCCAAGCAATGCAATCCAATTCCGGTAGCGGTGGTGTGCCCACACAACAAAAACTCTTTGGGCGGTGCTATTTTGGCAGCCAAAGAGGGTATTATTATCCCGATTCTTTTAGGGAATGAGGCTAAAATTCGTGAAGCTGCCGAGAAGATGGGCGAGGATATTTCTCAATTTGAAATTATCAGTGTGCCCGGCAGTGATCAGAATGTGGTGATTGAAGCTTGCAAATTAGTACACGAGGGTCGTGCCGCCTCGATTATGAAGGGGCATTTACATACCGATGATTTATTGCGCGGCATGCTGAATAAGGAGCATGGCTTACGGGTGGGTCGTCGCTTTACTCACGTCTTTATTATGGATGCGCCGAGTCGCCCAGAGTTACTGTATATCAGTGATGCGGCGATTAATATTTACCCAGATTTAAACACGAAGGTTGATATTGCTCAAAATGCCATTGATCTTGCGAATTCATTAGGAACAGAAGCACGGGTGGCGGTGTTATCGGCGGTGGAAATGGTGAATCCAGCCATTCAGTCGTCGGTGGATGCGGCCCTATTATCCAAAATGGCTGATCGTGGTCAGATTACCGGTGGTTTGGTGGAAGGACCTTTGGCCATGGATAATGCCATTGACGAAAATGCCGCTCGCACCAAGGGCATTGTCAGTGAGGTAGCCGGTCGTGCAAACATTCTAGTGATGCCGGATTTAGACGCCGGTAATATGTTTATTAAGCAAATGACCTATGTTGCGCATGCTGAAGGTGCCGGTTTAGTACTGGGCGCCAAGGTACCGGTGATTTTAAACTCACGTGCGGATAGCGAGATGTCGCGCTTAGCCTCTTGCGCCGTGGTGTGTTTACAGTATGCAAATAAAAAGAGTAAATAAATGATTGTTTAAGGAGCGTTCATGACTGTTAAGAAGGAAAAAGCCAAAGGTTTTTTAGCACTGAATTCCGGTTCATCTTCTTTAAAGTTCGCCCTCTACCTTGATGAACAAGAAAAAGAGAGTATGGTAGGTCGTTGCGAACAGATCGGTACGGGTGGTAATGTTCGCATTAAGGATATTGAGGGGCAGCCTTTGGTGCTACCTAAGACGTATTCATTGGACACGCATGAGGCCGCCATGCAGGTGGTGTTAGATGCGATGGCTTACTTTTTCCCTGATATTGAGGTGCAAGCGGTTGGTCATCGCGTGGTGCATGGTGGCAGAAGTTTCGATGGGCCTATTTTTATTACGCCAAAGGTGTTAGAAAATCTTGAGCGTTTGGTTAAACTTGCGCCGCTGCATGAGCCACACAATATTGCGGGTATCCATGCGGCCATGGAGGCTTTTCCAGGAGTGCCGCAGATTGCTTGCTTTGATACGGCATTTCATCGTAGCCAGAGCTTTGTGGATAACGCCTTTGCCATTCCTTATCATTATTATGAAGAGGGGATTTTGCGTTATGGTTTCCACGGTTTAAGTTATGAATATATTAATGCGGAGGTAGCGCGTCTCGCACCGGAATTGCATCAGGGCAAGGTGGTGGTAGCGCACTTGGGTAACGGCGCCTCCTTATGTGCTATTGAGGCAGGTCGGAGCAAGGCATCCACCATGGGCTTTACTGCGATTGATGGTTTGCCGATGGGTACTCGCTGCGGTCAATTAGACCCCGGTGTGATATTGCACTTCTTAGAGACCGAGGGGATGAGTATCAAGGACCTAAACCGTATCCTCTATAAGGAATCGGGTTTACTAGGTTTGTCCGGCGGTTTATCTAATGATATGCGGGTCTTGACTGAGGCTGGGACAGAGGCAGCGCAGCGGGCGATTGACTATTTTACCCACAAGGTGTGTGCCGGTGTGGCATCGATGGCTGCTGCTATGCAAGGCATTAATTTATTGGTCTTTACTGCCGGTATTGGTGAGCATTCATCCTTGGTGCGGCGCAAGGTCTGCGAGGGTTTGGCTTGGTTGGGTGTGAGCTTAGACGACATCAGTAATACGCAGGGTAAAGGTACACGCCTCATTAGCGCTAAAGATTCCAAGTTTAAGGTGATGGTGATCCCGACCGACGAGGAGGTGATTATTGTCCGTGCGACCCGTGCCTTACTTGCTGAAAAGGCTGTTGCCGAAGTCTGTTAAGTCAGTCTATCAAGGAGGTGTCTATGCGCAGTGGAAAGAAGCTTACACTAAAAGACGGGACCCAGATTTTTTATCGTGATAGCCATCCCGAGGGCTATCAGGGGCTGACGGTGATTGCTTTGGCGGGCTTAACGCGGAATAGCCTGGATTTTGAGTATTTAGCTGCTCATTTCGATCCTAAGATACGCTTATTGCGCATTGATAGCCGCGGTCGTGGTTATTCTGACTGGCGTGAGGCCTCGAGTTACACGGTGCCTCAAGAAACGGCGGATGTGCTTGAGGTGATGGAGCAGTTAGGGATTGAGCGTGCCGCCTTTATCGGTACTTCACGTGGTGGTTTGATTGCGATGGGGCTGGCTTATGCTGCACCGGAGCGTATTGTGGGTGTGCTTTTTAATGATATTGGTCCGGTGATTGAAATGGCGGGTTTGCTTAATATCGGCGATTATCTAGGCATTGCACCCACGGCTAGGACTTTAGAAGAGATGGCGGTGCACTTAAAAGCGGCGCGTGTCGGCTTTCATCAGGTACCTGATTCGCGCTGGTTAGAGGAGGCGCAACACCAGTATTTACAAGCTGAGGACGGGGTAAGGCTTTTTTATGACCCAGCCTTGCGTCAGAGCTTTGTAGAAAGCAATATTGAGCAAAATCCAGTGCTGTGGGACTTCTTTGATTTACTCGTGGATAAACCGGTGGCTGTGATTCGTGGTGAAAACTCAGATATTCTCAGTGCTGAGACGGTGTTGGCGATGCAGCAAAGACGAGCTGATATGTTGGCGTGTACGCTCAAGGACCGTGGGCATGTGCCCTTTTTAGATGAGCCTGAGGCATTGCAGACGATTGAAGCGTGGTTGGCGCAGTGTCAGCGTAAGCGTCCGGTGAACTCCGATTGACTTCCGT
>NZ_KV793573.1:0-607 GCF_001808505.1 Oligella sp. HMSC09E12 | reverse complement strand
AGGGATGAGGTGCAAACCTCACCCTACTCGATTTGTACTGAATGGTTTATGGCATAAAGCTGTAGTTAGTCATTTTCAGGTAGTACAGTAGTTTTGATGTGGACAAATTGATTGTCTAGGAACTCATAAAAATGAGCGCCATAAACATCGCCTTCATTGATTCTTCCAGCTAAGATCAGTAAACGGCTATTGGGTCTAAAAATAATATTTTCCCCTTCACCCCACCAGCAACAGATAGTTCCAGGTAAACCCGTAACATCCCCTGTTTGTGTATTGACTGCTACGCCCATAGTGCACATGGTGCCACAGCCCCATGTCGAGATGACATGGTTTCCAGCAAAGTTGGCTTCCATGTTTTCCGTATCTCGTATACGAGTTCTGAAGTTGCGATCAAATTCAGAAACCAATTTGACGGGCGCATTTTTACCATGGTGTGTTTTTTGTGCAGGGTAATCAGAAAATTGCGGTGTTGGAGCTTCACTTACGCTGGATGTAGGTTGAGATTGTTGGGAGGCATAGCTTTTGTTTATATTGAAAATTAATAAAAAAACAAAGCATAAGAAAGTCATACTGTAGAGGGTGTAAGGTATTTTGTGTAACTTGATTT
>NZ_KV793572.1:0-80169 GCF_001808505.1 Oligella sp. HMSC09E12 | reverse complement strand
TGAGACGAAATAGTTTGAGATTTTTGAACCACATATTTTTGCCAAAAAGCTAAGTGTAGCACTTAATACTAAGTCGTAAGAAAAACACAAGGGGTGGATAAAATTAGCAATACTGTGCAAATATACAGTATAATTAATGGCATAATGATTGCACCGTAGCAGAGCAAGTACCGCTACATCAGCACCATAATTTAATTTTAAGGAAAATTGCATGAGTAAAAAAGCAACTAGTGTGGCTAATGACGAGCGTTCAAAAGCCTTGGCAGCAGCCTTATCCCAGATTGAAAAGCAATTTGGTAAGGGATCCGTGATGCGCTACGGGGATAATGAGGTCCAGCACGATATTCAGGTTGTGTCTACCGGTTCCTTAGGCTTGGATATTGCTTTAGGTGTCGGCGGGCTGCCGCGTGGTCGTGTGATCGAGATCTATGGTCCGGAGTCATCAGGTAAGACCACCTTAACCTTACAGGTGATTGCTGAGATGCAAAAGATCGGCGGTACGTGTGCTTTTATTGATGCTGAGCATGCCTTGGACGTGCAGTATGCGGCTCGCTTAGGGATTAATCTTGAGGATCTCTTGATTTCTCAGCCAGATACAGGTGAGCAGGCGCTTGAGATTACTGATGCCTTAGTGCGTTCTGGTTCAGTGGATTTGATCGTGATTGACTCGGTTGCCGCTTTAACGCCACGTGCTGAGATTGAGGGTGATATGGGTGATAATCTACCCGGTCTGCAGGCACGTTTGATGAGTCAAGCGCTACGCAAATTAACTGCCTCCATCAAGCGCACCAATTGCATGGTGATCTTTATTAATCAGATTCGTATGAAGATCGGTGTGATGTTCGGTAGTCCTGAAACCACCACTGGGGGTAATGCACTGAAGTTCTATTCTTCGGTACGTCTGGATATCCGCCGCATTGGTTCAATTAAACGTGGTGACGAAACCATTGGTAATGAGACTCGTGTTAAGGTGGTCAAAAATAAAGTCGCCCCTCCGTTTAAGCAAACCGAGTTTGATATTATGTACGGTACCGGCATTTCACGTGAGGGTGAGATTATTGACCTAGGAGTGAAAGCAGGGATTGTGGATAAAGCCGGTGCCTGGTATAGCTATGAAGGCACCCGTATCGGCCAGGGTAAGGACAATGTGCGTGAGTATTTACGAGAAAATCCTGCCATGGCAATGGAGATTGAGAATAAGATCCGCGAGGACTTAGGCATTATCCAACGTGCCATGTCGACCGATCCGGTTGAGGGTGCAGACGCCGAATCGCCTGAGGAAATCTGAGTCAATTAGATGAGTTCGCACGATAGTCACGATCCCGGAGATTACAGCTCCCTTTCCGAGGAGCTGTTGCTTAAGTCTTCAGCCGCTAAGTCCAAGCAATCGCAGCTCAGTTTATTAGCACGAGCCATTGCGTTTTTATCACGTCGTGAGCATTCTGAAGCAGAGCTGCGGCAAAAGTTGCAGCGCTATACGGACGATTTGGATGAGATAGATGCGGTGCTGGCCCGTCTACAGCGGGAAAACTGGCAGTCTGACGAGCGCTTTGTAGAGAGTTTTGTGCAGAGTCGAGAGCAGCGTTGGGGTAATCAAAAAATTCTACAAACCCTATCGCAGCACAAGCTTGATAGCGACACATTAGCCGAACTTCGGGACGATCTCAAAGATACGGAGTATCAACGAGCTCGGGAGCTTTGGTTAAAGCGCTTTGGTGCGAAGTACGGATTAGATCCCTATGATCCAGAGAGCGAGGTAGATGAGGCACTGTTGCAGCAATTCAAGCAGCAGAGTCCTGAAGCGCAGGCCAAGGAAAGGGCCAAGCAGATGCGTTTTCTGGCCTCCCGAGGCTTTACTGCGGATGTGGTCTATCGGGTAGTTAATTCACTCGGTGCACCTGAGGATGATGAGTGATGTGTGGTTTATCAACAATTGCCGGCACGCTGTCCAATCCATGCTAACAAAGTAAAGGCACACACGATAACAGCCTAGGAGCTCAACAAAAAAGCTAAGGATGTATATACACCCTTAGCTTTTTTTCAGGCTATCAACTACTTTTCTGCCAAAATTCGCTCAGCCTCGGCTTTAACACGCTCGGGGGCGGTGCCACCAAGGTGGTTGCGAGCAGCAACCGAGCCCTCAAGGGTTAAGACCTCAAACACATCCTCTTCAATGCGATTGTCAAAAGCTTTAAGTTGCGCTAAATCCAGTTCGGCCAAATCACAACTAAGCTCTTCACATTTGCGTACTGCTAAGGCAACCGCCTCATGCGCATCACGGAAAGGCAGGCCTTTTTTGACTAGGTAATCCGCTAAGTCTGTGGCTGTTGAAAAGCCTTGCAGTGCGGCATCCCGCATATTATCCGCATTAACTGTTATACCGTCTACCATATCTACAAAAATGGTTAAGGTATCCCGTAAGGTGTCAGCGGTATCGAACAAACCCTCTTTATCCTCTTGGTTGTCTTTGTTATAAGCCAGTGGTTGAGACTTCATCAGCGTAAGTAGGGCGATTAAATGACCATTAACACGACCAGTTTTACCGCGCGCTAGTTCCGGTACATCAGGGTTTTTCTTTTGCGGCATAATGGAGCTGCCAGTACAAAAGCGATCAGCGAGTCTAATAAAGCCAAAACGTGGGCTCATCCAGAGAATTAACTCCTCAGAAAAGCGTGAGATATGTGTCATCACTAAGCTGGCAGCGGCACAGAACTCAATGGCAAAGTCCCTATCTGACACCGCATCTAAAGAATTACGACAGACCGCCTCAAAACCCAGACGCTCAGCGCTACGCTCACGATCAATAGGATAGGAGGTGCCGGCTAAAGCAGCAGCGCCCAGAGGAGAGCGATTAACACGGCGACGGCAGTCAGCTAAACGCTCTGCATCACGTTGGAACATCTCTGCATAGGCCAGCAAGTGATGACCGAAGGTCACTGGCTGCGCAACTTGCAAATGTGTAAAGCCTGGCATTATCGTCGCATGCTGCGCTAGGGCAACGCGCGCTAAGGCTTGACGTAACTGCTTGAGTAATTCAAGTAAGCGGTCAATCTCAGCGCGTAACCAGAGGCGCATATCCGTCGCTACTTGGTCATTACGTGAGCGACCGGTATGTAGGCGCTTGCCAGCATCGCCGATAAGCTCCACCAAACGCTTTTCAATATTCAAGTGCACATCTTCAAGATCAAGCGACCAATCAAAATCACCCGCCTCGATCTCTTGAAGAATCGTAGCCATGCCTTGTTCAATCTGGGCTAAATCATCCTTGCTGATAACGCCCACATGGGCCAACATCTCAGCATGCGCAAGCGAACCTTGAATATCAAAAGGGGCCAGGCGTTTATCAAAATCCACTGATGCAGTGTAACGCTTAACTAGCTCAGAAACCGGCTCGCTAAAACGAGCTGACCAAGCCTTGGCTTTATTGTCAAATTGATTGTGAGTGTTGTTATCCGGGGTAGTAGAATCAGTCATTTGATTGAAAATATCTGTAAAATATAGAACAGCGCCTAGCAAAAAGCAGGTGGCGCAATGTAATGAATTATTTTGCTAATCTAATCTTTAATTATAAAGGCTTTGTACGCCGCCTGATGCAAAGCGTATTTTATTTGTGAAAATGTTATGACTGAGCGCCCTTTAACAATTGCCGTTGCCCAAGCCCGTTTCGCTGTTGCCGATTTTCAGGCAAATATTCAAAAAATTGTTGCCATTGCCAAAGCAGCGCGGTCGCAGTCGGTGGATTTATTGTGATTGCCGGCTTTAGCCCTTTGTGGCGTGGGTTTACAGGATCTGGTTAGCCGCCAAGCTTTTTTAGTTGAGCAACAACAGGCGCTCCAACGTTTAGCGCAAGAATTGGCTCAATGTAAGGGTTTATATGTGGTCGTGGGCCACTTAAGTCCACATGAAGGGCAGTTATTTAATAGCGCTTCCGTGTTGTTTAATGGTGAAGTTAAGCAGACACATCATCAATTATCGGCAAAAAGTAATCAGCGCTTGGGGGATACCTTTGATTTAGATGAGGGCATTGATTTAGCGTCACCAAGCTTGGATATTAAGGGGCATCATTTTGCCACTGCCATTGGTGATGAGATTTGGCGCACTGGATTTACTGAGCGCATGACTGAGCAGGGCGTTAAAAGTATCTTGCTGCTAGATGCTACACCGTATCATGTGGGTCGTATCCGTGAGTATCAAAAGCGTCTAAGCGATCAATTGGCTGAGCAGCCAGTCAATCTCTTTTATACCAACCAGGTGGGTGGGCATGATGAGCTAATTTATGAGGGGCATGCCTTTTTACTAAATCATGAGCAAGAATTGCAGCTTGAATTAGACCACTTTGTAGAGGCAATGGCCATCTTTCAACTGGATCAACGCGAGCGTTGGTCTTTTGTCCAGGCCCATGCGCTTAGCCCTGAGTCACATGCCCAGGCGCTACCAGAGACGCTTCTATATCAAAGCACAGAAGCGACGGAGGCTGAAATTTGGCGCGCCTTAGTGTTATCGACCCGTGATTTTTTAAGGGATAGTGGCATGTCTAAGGCGACTTTAGGTTTATCCGGTGGGATGGATTCTGCCTTAGTGCTAGCGGTACTTTATGATGCCATTGGTGCAGACAATATCACTGCCGTGATGCTCTCATCCAAATATACTTCGCAATTATCCTTGGACTTAGCAGAGGATATGGCTGATCGCTTAGCTGTGCGCTATCACCAAATCAGTATTGAACCCATGTTTGATGCCTATATGGCGGGCTTAGCGCCTGTATTCGGGGACCTACCGGCAGATACCACGGAGGAAAATCTACAAGCCAGAATTCGCGGCGTGATTTTAATGGCCTTATCCAATAAACTCGGGGGCATGGTGATTTGCAGTGGTAATAAATCCGAAGCAGCCACGGGTTACAGCACCCTCTACGGCGATACCGTGGGAGGTTTTGCGATTCTTAAAGATGTGCCTAAGACTTTAGTTTATCGCTTGGCGCATTGGCGTAATCTGCAGCAAGAGATTATTCCGCCAGGCATAATCAGTCGAGCGCCCTCGGCGGAGTTGGCCGAAGGGCAGGTGGATCAAGATAGTTTGCCGCCTTACGAGGTGCTAGATGAGATTTTGTATCGCTTGATTGAGCTTAAGCAAAGTAGTGAAGCGATCGTGCAAGCGGGTTTTGATGAGACCACCGTGCAGAGAATTAGCCGTTTATTAAAGTTTAATGAGTATAAAAGACGTCAAACAGCGCCAGGTCCCCGCATCAGCGAGGGCGCTTTTGGTTTGGATTGGCGCTATCCACTTGCTCATGGCTTTAAATACTAAAAACAACAGTTAAGAGCGGCTGAGTAGCTGTAAAGTTTGATTAAATGAAGGATAATAGCGAAAGTCTTATTGAAAAGAACAATTTATTTTAAGGTATAACTAATGAAACAAATTACCGCAATCATTAAGCCTTTTAAATTAGATGAGGTGCGTGAGGAGTTATCTGAAATTGGTGTTAACGGTTTAACCGTCACCGAGGTCAGAGGTTTTGGTAGACAGCGAGGTCATACCGAGCTGTATCGCGGTGCCGAGTATGTGGTGGATTTTTTGCCCAAGGTAAGAATTGATGTGGTGGTGACCAAGGATCAGGTTGATGCGTGTATTGAGGCTATTATCAAGGCGGCACGTACCGGCAAAATCGGCGACGGTAAGATTTTTGTGACCAACGTTGAAAAAGTAATTCGTATCCGCACTGGCGAGCAAGACGCCTTGGCTATTTGATGAGCACTAGAAGTTGATCTGCTGCGTTTTTGCGTGCTTTGCTAGCGCTTGCCAAAAGCCCGGCAAAAAGACTTCATTAACCATCAGCCCCATATCATTTTGGAAAAATGTCGAACGTCTAGCAAGAAACTCACCTTGAGGAAGCTTGAGGTAGTGCCTAAGGGATTGGCTGAGCGAGAGGGGGGGAGTGAGTTTAGTTGTTTCAAAACGACTGCGGCTAATCGCTGGATCATTGTATAAAATATCTGCCAATGGTCGCGTATTAAGTGCTCGGATGCCTTTCCAGATAGTCTTTGAAGCTTCTAAGCTGGTAAGACTGCGAGCATAGACAGCCTGCTGGGCATTGATGCTCATGACGATTTCGCGTACCCAAACGATGTCATTTAGTTTTAAGTTTAGCTCAGACGCTTCATCCTCTTTAACATAGGCAATATACTCATTTAGGACCTCGATAGAAAAGTCACCTACTTGGCGTAAGCCGCTAGTGAGTGCGCCCGGACGTGTTAACCAGTATTTTTCTACCTCACTGAATGAGGGTTCGACTTCGCTACGCCAAGAATTTTGTGCTAGGTGTGTATCAGTCATTATTACAATTTATTAATACTTATGAAAAAAACAGTAGAAAAAATTCGTGTATCCAAACTTTTAGCTGATCGAGGTATCTGTTCACGGCGTGAAGCTGATCATTATATTGAAAAAGGTTGGGTTAAGGTAGATGGTCAAGTGGTAGGTCTTGGCGCCAAGGCCACCGCTAAGCAAGTGATTAGTTTAAATAAACTTGCTCAGCAAAAGCAAGATATGCGCGTCACCATCATTTTAAATAAACCGGTAGGCTATGTGTCACACCAGGCTGACGGCAATTATAAACTTGCCACCTCCTTAATTACACCCCAGCGCCAATTTGATCGGAATAAACATCAATTTGAGCCACAACACCTAAAAGGCTTAGCGCCAGCAGGGCGTTTAGATATCGATTCCCAAGGCTTATTGGTGTTGACCCAAGACGGACGCATCGCGCGTCAGTTAATCGCTGAGGATTCGGAAGTTGAAAAGGAGTATTTAGTACGGGTTGAGGGTAATCTCACGGATAATGGTCTACGCCTATTAAATTACGGACTATCACTGGACGGTGAGCAATTAAAGCCAGCAGAAGTCACTTGGCAAAATGATGATCAGTTAAAGTTTATTCTACAAGAGGGTAAAAAGCGTCAAATTCGTCGCATGTGTCAGGCGGTGGGTTTGACGGTCGTGGGTTTGAAACGGGTACGTATGGGAAATGTCACCTTGGCAGATCTACCACAGGGTCAATGGCGCTATTTAAAAGCACATGAACGGTTTTTATAAACGCTTTGTGCGTGAATTATCAAGCTGATGGTGGTTGATAAAAGTGGCTATCGACTGTAAAAAGTTGATTTTTAATTAATTTTCTTGTCATTACGGTAAAATAGAAACTTTAATAGCTACAACTAATTGATATCTTTTGAGAGTATAGGAATAATGCAGATTAATAAAAAGTTGCTTTTGGGCGTGGTTGTTAGCTCAACGCTATTAGCCGGCTGTCAGACGTTTAATGACTTTATGGATGGTACCTTCGGCTCCTCTAGTAAGACACAGCGCACTACGGGCACAGGCACACCACTTGAGAATGTTCCTAAGACCCCACCACCACCTTATCAGGGTAGCACGGAGCGTACCACCACCTCCTCTTTGGTAATTTATGCTTCATCGGCAACACCGATTGATGGCTATGTGATGGTTGAGCGCAATAATCAGCGTATTTATGTTGATCCTCGTCAGACCTTATTGCGCAGTGATTTGAAAAATGTCTTAGCTGAGCAGGATGATCAGGGTCGTCCTTATGTGAGATTATTCTTTAACCCCAACGGCAGCCAGAAGTTACAGCGTATTACCTCTCAGAATATCGGTCGCTCGTTGACGGTTACCTATAAAGACAATCTGATTTCTAATCTCAATATTAATCGTGCGGTTAGCGATGGTATTTTAAATGTACCGATGGCATCAGCCAATGATGCGATTGCGCTCGAGGGTCGTATTTTAGACGGTGATTGATTCGATCTCTGTACCTAAAGGAGTGATGCAGCTCACATCATGTGGTTGATGTGAGCTGTATTTTTTAGCGTTAAGAAAATGCTTATTGCTGTAAGCGTTTGAGAATTTTCTGACCCGCTCGACCAGTCACCGGCAAGCCGAGGCGACTTTCTTCTGCTTTAATTGCCTCGCGGGAGCGGGCGCCGATAAGACCATCCGCTTCACCGATGGCATGGCCACGGGCTAATAGCAGCTTTTGTAGTTGTACGCGTTCGGCTCGTGATAGACCTAAATCATCCGTAGGCCAAGGGGTAAAAAAGCCCGGACCGTCAACTAAACGATCAGCTAAATGTGCAATGGCTAAGGCGTAGCTTTCTGCGGCATTGTAGCTATAAATGACATCAAAGTTTTTAAATACTAAAAACGCTGGACCTTGTGGGCCTGCCGGCGTAAGTAATCCCGCCTGTTGGCTAGCAGGTGCTAGCTCGCTTAACGATTGACCTAATACGCCCTTGAGCCCACGTTGTTGCCAAGTCTGAATGCTGCGCTTCGTTTTTCTACCTTCACCCTTGGTATTGAAGCCTGCCGGCAGCTTTACCTCAAAGCCCCATACTTGCCCTGTTTGCCAGCCATTACGCTTGAGGTAGTTAGCGGTAGAAGCTAAGGCATCTGCCGTATTGCTAATAAGATCACGACGACCATCGCCGTCGAAGTCAACCGCTAAGCGCTCAAAGGTAGTTGGCATAAATTGAGTATGGCCAAAGGCACCAGCCCATGAACCCCTAAACTCATCGGCCTTAATATCACCGGACTGGACGATTCTAAGTGCTGAGTAAAACTCCTTACGGAAAAAAGCCTGACGTCGACCGTAGCAGCTTAAGGTGCCGAGGGCTTGGATGATTTGGTAACTGCCGAAGTTTTGCCCGTAATTACTTTCAACACCCCAAACCGCAACGACTGTGGCGGGATCCACACCGTACACTTGCTGTACACGCTGCAATAAATCATGATGCTGTCGCAATAGCGCCTTACCTTCAGCGACACGCTGCTCATCAACGAGCGCCGCCAGATAGTCCCAGATAGGCTGACGAAACTCAGGCTGATAGTTGAGCTTTTCTAAAATACTTAGCTCTGGCTGTAATTGATGGGTTAAAGCATGGTAGGTGGCTGGACTCACCCCGGCGCCAGTAGCCTCTGCTTGCAGGGATTGTAGACAGCTCGGAAAGCTTGCTGCAGATTGGGCTAAGGCACTGTGGCTAAAGGCACTTAATAGCAGAGTCGTGGTGTATAGCTTGAGCTTGGATTTAAAAAAGGGGGTTAGGGCCATTGCTTTGTTTACCATCACGTAAAATTAAAGGAATTATTCTTCATTTTAGCAGTCTTAGCGAAAGATCGCTAAAATGATAGATTGTCTAGTCAGGCTTTAAGGATTTTGTATTTCATGACGATTAAATCACGCATTAGATTGTTGGCACTGCTGCTTTCTTCCTGCTTTGTAGTCAGTGCTTGTGAGAGTTCGGTGATGCATCAATCACAGGCTCAAACAGTTGCTCAAGTGGGTTCAGTTGGCAGTCATTATATGGCTGCGCTCAGAGAGTCTAAACAAGCGCCCACAACGTATCAAGACAGTGAGATCTTACCCAAGCTTTCCACGCGCGAGGATTTTTATCGGGCCTCTGTGATTACTAGCCGTATTTTGTCTGGCTTTGAATACAATAAGCAGCCACTAGATGAGGAGATGGCGGGGCGTATTTTTGACGCTTATTTTGATGCCTTGGATCCTCAGCGTATGTTTTTGCTGCAATCAGATATTGAACGTTTCCGTCCACAGCGTTTAAATACCGCAGCCATGATTGCCGATGGTGAGTTAAGCATGGCTTTTGATATTTATACGCTCTATCGTGAGCGTGTGCAGGAGCATTATCAGTATATATTTGCCTTACTAGATAGTGGTCATCAGTTCGATTTCACTAAGGATGAGTCTTTTTCTTTAGATCGTAAGAAACTGCCTTGGCCCAAAAGCAAGGATGAGCTGCATAATTTATGGCGTCAACGTGTAAAAAATGACTTTTTACGCTTAAAGCTGGTCGATAAAACGGATGCCGAGATTATCGACCGTTTGCGTAAGCGTTATACCAATAATCAGAAGCTAACCCTTCAGGCTAATAGCGAAGACGTGGCTGAGATGTTCTTAAATGCTTATGCCGATAGCACCGATCCTCACACCAGTTATTTTAGCCCCACGTCGGCTAAAAACTTTAATGTACAACTTAGTCTTTCAGTTGAGGGCATTGGAGCGGTGCTACAAAAGCGTGATGAGTATGCACAAATTCGCGAAGTCGTTGCTGGTGGGCCGGCAGCAAAATCGGGACAGATTCAACCAGGCGATCGTATTGTTGCGGTTGGTCAAGGTGAAGAGGGGCCGATGGAGGATGTGATTGATTGGCGTCTTGATGATATTGTCGCTAAGGTGCGAGGTGAGCGTGGTACCGTGGTGCGGGTGGAGATTTTGCCCGGAGATGAGGGGGTAGAGGCGCAGAGTCGTATTGTGCGCATTGTGCGTGATCGGGTGATGATGGAGGATCAAGCGGCACGCGTTAAAACACTCGAGGTTGAGGTTGAAGGTAAACAGCGTAAGGTTGGTGTGATTACGATTCCTAGCTTTTACGAGGATTTTGAGGGGCGCTCCAATCGTCAAGATGACTATAAGAGCGTGACGCGTGATGTGAAAAAAATCCTAGAGGACTTGAATCAGCAAGATGTCTCAGCCGTGGTACTGGATTTGCGTAATAATGGCGGCGGTTCCTTATCAGAAGCAGCGAATTTGAGCGGTTTATTCGTTGGACCGATGAATCATATTGTGCAGGTCAAGGATAATAACGATCGTGTTTCTCATGTACGTAGTAACAGTCAAGCCATGGTTTGGGATAAACCAGTGGTGGTGATGGTGAATCGTGTTTCTGCCTCTGCTTCGGAGATCTTTGCTGCCGTGATACAGGATTATGGACGTGGTATTGTGGTCGGTGATGATACTTGGGGTAAAGGCACGGTGCAGACCCTGACGAATTTGTCTGATTTTATCAAGCAACAAATGATCACTAATCCTGAAATCGGTGCTTTAAAATGGACGATTCAAATGTTCTTCCGAGTAAATGGCGCTTCCACGCAAGCCAAAGGGGTTGAGCCAGATATTCATTTCCCTTCACAGTTTAATCATGAGGAGTTTGGCGAGTCGAGTTACCCTAATGCCTTGCCATGGACCCAGATTAATCCAGTTAAACATCGTCAATTTAAGGATATGCAGCCGATTATTAAAGAGCTGCGAAAGTTACATGAGCAACGGGCTAAGGAATCCGGTTCATGGCAGCTGTATGTGGATGAAACAGACTACAGCGTGAAGTTATCTGAGCGCAAGGAGGTCTCCTTAAATTACGAGAAGCGTCTACAAGAGCGTAAGGATATGGAGCAACAGCGCCAGCAGTTTAATGAGCGTCGCAAGGCCTTAGGTGAGTCGGATGTCGGTGTTTTCCGCTTGGATGACGGACTATCCTTTGGTGAGGGTAATCTTAAGGAAGAGCTGGAAATCGAAAAGCGCCGCAAGGAAAGTATCGATACGCCGACGCGCGAAGCGGCAAATATTGCCGCTGATTTGGTCGATTTATATTGAGGTGATTAAAAAAGCGCTTATGAGTTTAAATTCATAAGCGCTTTATGTTTAAATTAGAAAGTGTACTTTCGATAGATCCACTGCTTTAAAAAGCTCTTGCCCTAAGTCCGTCGCTGAAGGATTGTCATTGGCTTGCAGTAAATGATAGGCATTTTCTGAGGCCTCAATCAGATCGTCAATCACGCCTTCTGTTAGTTCGGCAGCGTATGCCCATTGCTCAGTGGGGTAGTGCATTAGGCTTTTAGCTTTTTCATTTGGGCTTGCGCTGCTCACCGCTTTTTTGAAAAAGAACTTGTTTTTGACTGCTGCCGACTGATTTAATAAATGGATAAGGCTCTTATCGAGCGCAACGCCATCTTCAATCACTACCACATAATCTACTTCATTAAATAAACCAGCACCCTGTGCATTTTGTAGAAACCAATTAAGAGCGACTATTTTTAATAGCGCTTGATAGGCTTGCGCATCTACTCCGCTCGCTTTTAAATCCTGCAATACTTGATTGGCTTTAAATTCAGCCAACAGATCGGTATGTTCAAGCAAGGCTTGCTTTTGCTGTGGATTGAGCGCCTCTTCAGCGTATTCAATCACTGCGATTGGACATGCCTCATAATCGCGGTTGAGGCTAAATACGCATTGTTGAAGCTGTGTTAGTGCCGCTGAAGCGGTAGCTGGTACTTGATTAATAGCAGATAAAATAAGAAATGCAGCTTTCATAACGATGGAGCAGAAATAAGCAAAAAGCCCGGTCATTAGGGATGCCGAGCAGCAATAGATAACCCTTAATCATAACCTAAATTTAGTCCATCACGGCGCATCTTGCTATCTTAAATCAATTTTGCTATAGTAGTAATTAAGCTGTATATCTGATTGACTGACAGTTTTCTGGACGCGGGTTCGATTCCCGCCGCCTCCACCATAAGTGCATTGCGCACGGCGGTGTACTTATGATGGGGGCGTCATTGGTTTCGACAGGGAAAAATAGGGAGATTGGCAGCCGGTAGGCGAAGACCGTAAATCTAGCAAACCTTATAAATGCAAATGACGAAAGTTACGCATTAGCCGCCTAATATGGTGTCGCTAGGAGTTTGATCCACTTGGCAACAGAACGGATTAAAGGGGCTTCGGCCCCTTTTTTATTTGCTCAGCTTGTGCTTGTGTAAATTACTTTAAGCGATATAGATACAGCTCAATACGCCGGTTTATCAGACGGTTCTCGCGGCTATCATTACTTACCAAGGGGTCAACCGAACCGCGTCCCTCTAACTCAATTCTAGAGCTTCTAAGGCCTTTTTTGATCATGTAGTTAGCGACACTGCTGGATCGATTGAGCGATAGGATCTGGTTTTGTAGATCGTCACCACTGCTGTCGGTATGACCGACAATGCGCACACGTAATTCTTGACGGGCGTTCATAACCTCAACGATTCTGTTCAAAAATGCGTGAGATTTACGATTAATTCTGACGGTATTACCCACAAAAACATCAGCCGCAGGTATAAGTACACGCAAACTACCATCGTGCACTTGATTGACTTCAATCGCTAAATTCGTCGTATTAGCAGTATTAATCGTCTTGGTGAGTTCCTGCCAATTGCCGGCGACCCATGTCACAGGGCTACCAGTAGCAGGTCGACCATCTGGTTCAACTCTAAAACTACCTTTGCCGCCTTGGCTGCTGCTGTCCATCGTGGCGGTGCAGGCACTCAAAAGGAGCGTGCTAATAATCACGCCCGCTTTGGAGAGTTTAACTAGGGGAGAGTAAGGGCTTGTACTATGCATTAATCATACCTTTTGTATCAGCATCACCAAAAAGGATAGTGGCAATGTCTGCCGGGTGATGCGCAATTGCGTCGGCTTGAGTAGCTATTGCACCCTGTTTGTCTAAGCTGTAACCGTAACTGAGTGCAATCGTTTTCATGCCAGCTTCTTTACCGGCAATAATATCACGTTCATCATCACCGATATACACACATTGATTAGGTGTTTTACCTATTTTTTCAGTGGCATAAATTAAACCCCCGGGATGAGGCTTAATATAAGGGGTGGTGTCGCCGCAAACATTTACACTGCTGCGAGCGCTTAGTTTTAAATAGTCCAATAGTGGTAGTGTGAGAGCCTCACTTTTATTGGTCACAATGCCCCAAAGTAAATGACGTGACTCAATTGTATCTAATAGCTCGCTGATTTGTGGAAAAAGGTGGCTATTATCAAGCATGCAATCACGATAATCCTCTAAAAACCTATCCCTGAAATAGGGATAAACCAAGTCCTCCTGATTTAGCTCCAGCGCAACCTTTAATAAGCCACGCGTACCTTGTGAGGCGACGACGCGTAAGCGCTCATAAGGCAAGTCTGGTAGTTGGCATTTTTGACGCTGTAAGTTTGCTGCTAAGGCTAAGCCAGGCGCACTATCAACAAGCGTGCCGTCTAAATCAAATAAAACCGTATCAATCATTTTTGAGCGGCCATAAAGTAATTAACCGTGGCATCTTGCGTTAAGGTGTAGTGTTTAGAAAAAATATTGTATTTAAGACCGCAGATCGATCTTAGAGATAAACCAGATTGCTCAATGGTTTGACGCAGCTCACTAGGCTTTAACAGTTGCTTATAACTATGAGTACCCTTAGGGACGAGTCCCAAAATATATTCGGCCGCGACAATTAATTGTAAAAAGGACTTGGCATTGCGATTAATGGTAGAGAAAAACACCCAACCACCGGGCTTGACCATTTGAGCACAAGCGCGAATAATCGAATGCGGATCGGGTACATGCTCTAGCATCTCCATACACGTAACCACATCAAAATGCTCGGGATACTGTGCCGCCATTTCCTCAGCAGGGATTTTTTTATAGTCGATGCTGAGTTGACTTTCTAGGCTATGCAGTCTGGCGACGGTTAGGGACTTTTGTGCCATATCGATACCGGTCACATTGGCACCGGCTTTAGCAAGGCTTTCCGCTAAAATGCCACCGCCGCAACCCACATCAATAACATCTAAGCCATCTAAACTGCCGACATGATCGATGATCCATTGACTACGTAGGGGATTAATTTGATGGAGGGGACCGAATTCACCCTCGGTATCCCACCACTTGGAGGCAACAGCGCTGAACTTTTCAATCTCAGAGGGGTCAACATTAATATGCTTTGGGTGATCACTCATGGTGTACGTTGTGCTCTCTACTAGGGGAATTAAATCAATTTATCATAAAAAAAGGCCCCGCTACTAAACGGAGCCTATTGCAATATCAGTGGTACTTCTGCTTAATCAAAGCAGAAGTAAACGCTATGCAGTAATTACTGAGCGCGTGTACCAACGATTTCAATCTCAACACGGCGGTTGCGTGCGCGACCTTCGCGAGTAGAGTTGTCAGCGATAGGCTGAGTCTCACCACGACCGGAAGCGATGATTGAATCAGCAGGGATGCCGCGAGAAACTAAGTAGTTTTTAACAGCAGCTGCACGACGCTCAGATAAACCCTGGTTGTACTGTTCAGAACCAACGCTGTCGGTGTGACCAACCGCAATGATTGACTCTAAAGAAAGTTGCTGTGCTTGTTGAGCAACTTGGTCAAGAATATTACGACCCTCAGGTTTGATAGTAGCTTTGTCGAAATCAAAGAAAGTATCTGCGTTAAACGCTACTTTGTTAGCAACCATCTCAGGTGCAGCTTCTGGAGCGCCACAACCTTGAGCTGCAGTTGCTGGAGTCCAGTAGTTGTTACGCCAGCAGTGCTCGTCTGAACCGTTCATCCAAACGATACCGTAGTTGTTTACCCAGTTATCAATTGTTTGAGCAGATGCTACGCCAGTAGTTGCAGAGGCTGCAACGGCGAATGCTAATGCGAATTTAGAGGCTTTGTTCATGTTTCTCCTCGATGAGCTAAATAAAGCTAAAAAGTTACTCGCAGCGAAACCGCCGCAGAATGGAAATCAGGTTTAGTATAGCAATCAATGAAACATCATTCAAAGTGTTTTGAATAGATTTTCTAAGATGCCCGTTTAAGATGTTAAATGATTTCCTATTTTTTTGCTTAAGTTAATCATGTAAGTATCTGTATTTTATAGATAAATACAGCTTTTTGGTTGTAATTGTTGTTTATAAGCAACTGCGATATGGATAGAAGCTGATTTTTCTCGACTCAATTGCGCACTAGAATGTTGTAAAAAAACAAATGTATAAGCAAGTGCATCTTAAAAAAGATACTTGATGTTTTTGTATAAATTTGCTCCTGGGTTCACGCCTAAGTTTTAGCTGGTCGATAAATGTTAGAATAAAGGGTTAAATTTGTAAAATAAAGCGTTATAGCTGTTAGCGAGTAAATATGGATTCTTTTGCTAAGGAAACGATTCAAATCTCTTTAGAGCACGAAATGCGTCGTAGCTATTTAGACTACGCCATGAGTGTTATCGTTGGTCGTGCGCTACCTGATGCGCGTGATGGCTTAAAGCCGGTTCACCGTCGTGTACTGTATGCGATGGATGTACTAAACAATGACTGGAACCGTCCGCATAAAAAATCTGCCCGTATTGTCGGTGACGTCATCGGTAAATATCACCCTCATGGTGATAGTGCCGTATACGATACGATTGTGCGTATGGCGCAGGATTTCTCGCTACGCTATACCTTGGTTGATGGTCAGGGTAACTTCGGCTCGATTGATGGTGATGGTGCGGCCGCCATGCGTTATACCGAGGTCCGCTTATCTAAGATTGCCCACGAGTTATTGGCCGATATTGAGCAGGAAACCGTCGATTTCGGACCTAACTATGATGGCTCCGAGTTAGAGCCACTGGTGTTGCCTACACGCCTACCTAATTTACTAGTCAATGGCAGCTCGGGTATTGCCGTAGGTATGGCCACCAATATTCCACCGCACAATTTATCCGAGGTGGTTGACGGTTGTTTGTATGCCTTACGTAATCCAGAGTGTAGCGTTGATGAGTTGATCGAAATTATTCCGGCGCCTGATTTTCCAACTGGCGGTATTATCTATGGCACTCAAGGCGTGATTGAGGGTTATCGCACAGGGCGGGGTCGTGTGGTGATGCGTGCTAAAACGCATTTTGAAGAGATTGATCGCGGTAATCGCCAGGCCATTGTGGTGGACGAAATTCCTTATCAGGTCAATAAGAAAACACTACAAGAAAAAATTGCCGAGCTCGTCAACGATAAGCGTATTGAGGGTATTTCTGATATACGTGACGAGTCGGACAAAGAGGGTATGCGTTTAGTGATTGAGCTAAAGCGCGGTGAGATGCCTGAAGTGGTATTAAATAACCTCTATAAAATGACTCAGCTCCAGGATACCTTTGGCATGAACTTGGTGGCCTTGGTTGAGGGTCAGCCTCGCTTGTTGAATCTTAAGCAATTGGTCGAGTGCTTCTTACGACATCGTCGTGAGGTGGTCACTCGGCGTACCGTGTTTCAACTGCGTAAGGCACGTGAACGTGGTCATGTGTTAGAGGGTTTGGCAGTCGCCTTAGCCAATATTGACGAGTTTATTCGTATTATTCGTGCGGCGCCGACGCCGCCAGTGGCACGTGAAGAGTTAATGTCACGTGAGTGGGATGCTTCACTGGTGCGCACCATGTTGGATGCGGCCGATGAGGGTAGTGTGATGGGGGGTGCGGCAGCCTATCGCCCAGAGGACTTAGAGCCGGAGTTTGGTTTGCAGGCAAATGGGCTATATCGTCTAAGTGAGGTGCAGGCCCAAGAAATTCTTAATATGCGCCTACAACGCTTAACCGGTCTTGAGCAAGAAAAGATTGTCTCCGAGTATGAGGAGGTGATGCGTTTAATTGCCGATCTGATTGATATTCTTGCTAAGCCAGCGCGTATTTCAAATATCATTGCTGAGGAGTTGACCGCGATTAAGACGGAGTTCAGCACCAATACTAAGGATGAGCGCCGTTCCACTATCGAGCTTAATGCCAATGAGATCGATATGGAGGATTTAATTACGCCGACGGATATGGTGGTGACCTTATCGCAAGAGGGCTACATTAAGAGTCAGCCATTGTCTGAGTATCGTTCTCAGCGTCGTGGCGGTCGCGGTAAGCAAGCGACTTCGATGAAGGAAGACGATGTTATCGACAGCTTGTTTATTGCTAATACACACGATTACTTACTCTGTTTCTCTAATCATGGTCGCATGTATTGGCTCAAGGTCTACGCAGTGCCACAGGGTGGTCGTAATTCGCGCGGTCGTCCTATTGTTAATTTGTTCCCACTGGCCGAGGGCGAGCGCATTAACGTGGTCTTGCCGGTCAAGGAGTTTACTGAGGATCAGTATGTGTTTATGGCAACCTCCAAGGGTACGGTGAAAAAAACACCATTGACTGATTTTTCTAATCCGCGTCGTGGCGGTATCATCGCCGTTAATCTAGATGAGGGTGACTTCTTAATTGGTGCTGAATTGACTGACGGTAAGCACGATGTAATGCTGTTTTCCGATGATGGTAAGGCAGTGCGCTTTGATGAAAGCGATGTCCGTCCGATGGGTCGTAATGCGCGCGGTGTGCGCGGTATGAATCTGGACGATGAGCAATTGGTGATTGCCTTATTAGTGGCTGATGATGAGGGTCGCAGTGTGTTAACTGCGACTGAAAACGGCTTTGGTAAGCGTACCTCAATTACCGAGTATCCGCGTCATCGTCGTGGTAATAAGGGCGTGATTGCCATTCAAACCTCTGAGCGTAATGGTAAGGTCGTAGGTGCAGTCTTAGTTGAAGAGGCGGATGAGATTATGTTGATTACCTCCGCTGGCGTTTTGGTTCGTACCACGGTAGAGCAAATCCGCGAAATGGGTCGAGCTACCCAAGGGGTGACCTTAATTAATTGTGATGAGGGTGACTTCTTAACCGGTGTTAAGCGTGTGGTAGAAAGTGATTTGGATGAGTCCGAGAGTGCTGATGAGGCATCTGTGGAGTCAACTGGTGAGCGTGTTGATCAAAGCCCCGAGCCTGATGACTCAGCGGCTGAGGAGTAGTGGATATGAAGCAGTTTTGGAACTTTTCGGCGGGTCCCTCTGTGTTGCCTAAGGAGGTTTTACAGCAGGCAGCTGAGGAAATGTTGGATTGGCACGGTAGTGGTCAATCGGTGATGGAAATGAGTCACCGTGGTGCTGAGTTCACACAGATTTGTGATGAGGCGGAAGCGGATTTACGCAAGCTGCTAGGCGTCGGTGACGAGTGGGCGGTGTTTTTTAGTCAGGGTGGCGCAAGCGCACAAAACGCGATTTTGCCAATGAATCTGATTGCCTTAAAAGAGGGTAGGACGGCTGATTATGTGTTGACTGGCTCTTGGTCTAATAAAGCCTATAAAGAGGCCAAGGGCTATGGTGAGATGCGCATCGCAGCTAGCAGTGCCGAGGCACGTGAGATTGACGGCGTGCAGTATCAAGCTTGGCAGTGGGCGCCTGATTTTAGTGAATGGCAAATAAACCCCAAGGCCTCCTATCTGCATTATTGTAGTAATGAAACGATCGGTGGCGTTGAGTATGCCCAGCTCCCTGATAAGGCAGCTATCGGTGCTGAGGGTGTGCCATTGATTTTGGATACCTCATCCCATTTTCTAGCGCGTGCTTGGAATCTTGAGGGCGTCGATATGCTGTATGCGGGTGCGCAGAAAAATGCTGGTCCAGCCGGTAGCACCATCATTGTGATACGACGTGAGTTGATCGGTCAATGTGAAGCGATTTGTCCTGATGTCTTTAATTATAAAAATTTAGATGAGGCGCGCTCACGCTTTAATACGCCACCGACCTATAGTATTTATATGTCAGGCTTGGTCTTTAAATGGTTATTAGCTCAGGGTGGTTTAGCGGCCATAGAACAACAAAATAAGGCGAAAGCCAAGCGTTTATATGACTATATTGACAGTACCGACTTTTATCACAATTTTGTGCAACCGTCGCATCGTTCGATTATGAACGTTCCTTTTGTTACTGCCAATGAAGCCTTGGATGCTCAGTTTTTAAAAGGTGCCAAGGAGCGCGGCTTATTAAATCTTAAGGGCCATAAGTCGGTGGGTGGGATGCGTGCTTCGATTTATAATGCCATGCCGATTGAGGGGGTAGAGGCCCTTATCGACTATATGCAAGACTTTGAGCGTCAGCACGGATAGGAAGCCATGAGCAGCAAATTGAATCAGTTACTTAAGCCTTTGCGTGACAGAATTGATGCCATTGATCATCAAATTTTGGATTTGCTAAATCAACGCGCTCAAACCGCGATTGAGGTAGGTAAGGTAAAGCACGCTTACAATGCCGATGATGCGATTCTAAAGCCTGAGCGTGAGGCACAGGTGATCGGTGCCTTGCAAGGGGATAATCTCTACGGCACCTTTCCTAATACGTCGGTGGAGGCAGTGTGGACCGAGATTATTTCGGCTTGTCGCGGGCTAGAACGTGGTCTGACTATTGCCTATTTGGGTCCTAAGGGTTCATTTTCCGAGCAGGCCGCCTATGAGTTTTACGGTCATGCCGTGCAGATGTTGGAATGTCCTTCTTTTGATGAGGTATTTCGAGCGGTTGAGGCGGGGCAGGCCGACGTCGGTATGGTGCCGGTAGAAAACTCCACCGAGGGGGCGGTGAATCGCACGCAAGATTTATTGCTTAGCACCACGCTTAAGGTGCACGGTGAACGTACTTTGCCCATTCGCCATTGTTTAATGACTAAAACGGGTGAGATGAAGGGCGTGGAGCGCATTATGGCACATCCGCAGACACTTGCTCAATGTCACCAATGGCTGTCAGTGAATTACCCTAATTTGCCTAAAGAGCCCGCTGCCAGTAATTCTGAGGCGGCGCGCATTGCCGCCGAGGATCCGACCGTGGCTGCCATTGCGGGTAAGCATGCTGCACTTGCTTGGGATTTAAGCATGGTGTCTGAAAATATCCAGGATGATGCCAATAATAAAACCCGATTTTTAGCGATAGGTCATATCGTTAATCAAGCCAGTGGCAATGATCAAACGAGTCTGATTGTGGCCGTACCTAACCGAGTTGGGGCCTTGCACGACTTAATTGCGCCTTTTTTAAATCATGGCGTCTCGATGTGTAGGTTTGAGTCGCGTCCTGCCCGTACTGGTCAATGGGAGTATTATTTTTACATCGATATTTTGGGTCATCGTGATGATGAAAATATCCGTGCTGCCCTAAGTGATCTGGAAGCGCAGTCTTCATTCCTGAAGATTCTTGGCTCCTATCCACGACAAAGTGATCCGACCGCATTAATTTAATCTTAAGCGATAGCGATGAGCGATTTAAACTTAAATAAGACCCCGATTTCAGCAACATCTGACTTTTCAGTGCCGGCTAATATCCGTGCTATTAGTCCATATCGTGCCGGTAAGCCAAGCTCTGAGTTGGCGCGTGAGTTTGGCTTAGAGCCAGCTTCTATTGTTAAGCTAGCCTCGAATGAAAATCCTTTAGGTTTTTCGCCACGGGTTAAGCAAGCTTTAATTGATTATTTAAGCACCAGTTCATTGGCTGAATTAGGTCGTTATCCTGACCCCAATGCCTTTGATTTAAAAGCTGTACTGGCACAGCATTACGGTGTTGAGATGGCAAATCTCACCATCGGTAATGGTTCTAATGATTTGTTGGAAATCATCTCTTTAGCTTTTTTGGATGAGCATAGTTCAGCTGTCTATTCGGAACATGCCTTTGTGGTGTATAAGCTCAGCACCCAAGCTCGTGGCGCCCGACATTTGGCGGTGTCGACAAAGGGTTTGGGTTTGGATTTAGAGCGTATGTATGAGGCGATTGAGGAGGATACTCGCTTGGTGTATATTGCCAATCCGAATAATCCGACCGGCACCTTTCATCCTAGGGATGACATTATCGCTTTCTTAGATCGTGTCTATGCGAGTCGTGGTAATAAGACCTTGGTGGTTCTAGACGAAGCATATAATGAATACCTTGATCCTGAGCTGCGTTTTAATAGTGCCGAGTTGATAAAGCACTATCCGAATCTAGTCGTTTTGCGCACTTTTTCCAAAGCCTATGGTTTAGCTGGCTTGCGGGTTGGTTTTGCGATTGCGCAGAGCGAAGTCACGGATTATCTGAATCGTGTGCGACAGCCATTTAATGTTAATACCTTAGCTCAAATTGCGGCAATGGTGGCCTTAGAAGACGAGGAGTTTTTAGCGCAAAGTTATCAAATGAATAAAGCGGGCAAGGCCTATTTATCGGCTGAGTTTGAGCGTATGGGGATAGCCTATGTGCCGAGCTTTACAAACTTTATTTTATTTGAAATGAATGAAGCGCCTAAGGTTGCCGAGGCTTTATTAGCCAAGGGTGTGATCGTGCGCCCTGTCGTAGGTGACGGTTTACCTAATCATTTACGCGTTTCAATCGGTACTGAAGAAGAAAATCAGCGCTTTATCGCCGCTTTAAAAGAGGTACTTGCTTAATGCCTAAACTGCTCTCGGCGCTACCTCTGGCGGAGGCGGTGCGTGTCAGTTTTAATGATGGGATTGCGCGCATTGAGGACTTAGCCAAGCCGCCGGCCTTTAACACAGTTGGTATTATTGGTGTCGGCTTAATTGGCGGCTCCTTCGCTTTGGCCATGAAAAGCGCAGGGCTTTGTGAGCGCGTGATAGCGGCTGGTAGACAGCAAAGCAGTTTATTCAATGCTAAGGCGCTCGGGGTAATTGATGAGGTGGTGAGTGTTGAGTGCTTAGCAGCAGAGGCTGATCTTATTTTTATTGCTGTCCCCGTTAAAGCCTTTGCTTCGGTGTTTAAGCAATTAATACCACATTTATCAGAGACGGCGATTATTACCGATGGTGGCAGCACCAAATATGATTTGATGATGGAGGCACGGCTTATTTTAGGTGAGCGCATTGGGCAATTTGTACCCTTGCATCCCATTGCTGGCTCACATCAATCGGGCGTTGCTGCTGCGCGCGGTGATTTGTACGAAGATCGCAAGCTGATTATTACGCCTCTGGCAGAAAATGCCCTTGCAGATATTGCTTTGTTAGCAGCTACTTGGCAGGCACTAGGGGCAACCGTGTATTGTATGGATGCACAAATACACGATAGGATTTTTGCTGCTACCAGTCATTTTCCACATTATATTAGTGCGGCTTATATGAACAGTTTATTAGCCTCGGAGCATCGGGAGTTATTTTTAGCCATGGCGGGAACGGGTTTTAGGGATTTTACTCGCATTGCTGCCAGTTCGCCAGAAATGTGGAGTGATATTTTCTTCGCTAATAAAGAAGCCATGTTAGCGCAGCTTGATGATTTTATACGGCAGCTAAATGAAGCAAAAGTTTATCTGCAAAATGAGCAGCAGGATAAAATGTACGAATGGTTTAATACTGCCTCATCTGCGAGAAAAAACTGGCAATTAAAATCATAGTGCTAGATTTGTTCATTTAAATTTAAAATAAACAGTTTCGGAGGTGACCGTGGTTCAGTCAGTGGCTTATTTGGATTTAGCGCCGGTGAAAAAAGCTGCAGGTGAGATTCATTTACCTGGTTCAAAAAGTATCTCCAATCGGGTTTTGTTATTGGCGGCTTTAGCAAAAGGTAGTACCACCGTGCATGGGCTATTGGATTCGGACGATACCACGGTTATGCTAGAAGCCTTAAAAAAGCTCGGTCTACGCATTGAGGATTTAGGCAATCACTCGGTTAAGGTACATGGTGTGGCTGAGTTTCCAGTTAAAAATGCCGATCTGTTTATGCAAAATGCAGGTACGGCGATTCGTCCGCTCACAGCTGCCTTAGCGGTGAGTGGTGGAAGTTATCATTTACATGGTATTCCCAGAATGCATGAGCGTCCAATCGGCGACTTGGTTGAAGCGCTGCAGGGTATTGGTGCAAATATCGAGTATTTGCAAAATCCAGGTTATCCGCCATTACAAATCGAAAGTCCTACTTTGAAAGCAAATACGGTGATTAAGGTGGCAGGCACTGTGTCCTCACAGTTTTTAACTGCATTGCTGATGGCCGCACCCATCATGGCAAAAAAACTTAATCAAGCCATTGAAATTGAGGTGGTAGGGGAGCTGATTTCTAAGCCTTATATCGGTATTACGCTAAATCTGATGCAACGTTTTGGTGTGAAGGTGGAAAATCAGAACTGGCAGCGTTATATTATTGCTGCCGATGCAGTTTATCAATCACCGGGGGAAATTTGGGTTGAAGGTGATGCCTCATCAGCTTCCTATTTTCTGGCTTTAGGTCTACTGGGTGCAGGCCCAATTCGTATTTATGGTATTAATCAGCAAAGCATACAGGGTGATATTTTATTTGCGGATTTTGTGGCAAAAATTGGTGCTGAGTTGCGATATGGGGCGGATTATGTGGAGGTGAGCGCTCATCAGGGAGATGGCTTTCCTAGGGTTAAGGCCTTTGATGAAGACTTTAACCTGATTCCTGATGCAGCGATGACAGCGGCGGTATTGGCACTCTATGCAGATGGTCCTTGTGTTTTGAGGAATATTGCTTCCTGGCGGGTTAAGGAAACCGATCGCATTGAGGCGATGCATGCCGAATTAGCGAAGATGGGTGCGACGGTAGAATCAGGACCTGATTATCTTAAAATCACGCCGCCACAGCACTGGCAAGACGCTGCGATTGAGACCTATGATGACCACCGTATGGCGATGTGCTTTTCGCTAGCGATATTTGCAGATGCCAAGGTGCGCATTATGGATCCAGCCTGCGTGAATAAGACCTTCCCCACTTACTTCCAAGAGTATAAGCGACTCTTGAAATAAGTTAAAATCAACCAATCATACAAAGAATGAGGAAATAATGGATACCATCAGCAATATCCCGGTGATTACGATTGACGGCCCCAGCGCCTCTGGTAAAGGTACCGTGGCGACATTATTGGCGCGTGAGTTGGGCTGGTATGCCTTGGATTCTGGTGCACTTTATCGCTTAACAGCTTTAGACTGTATGAAGAAAAAGGTGGACCTTGATGACCAGGATGCAGTGTCTGCCGTGGCCGCAGGATTATCAATTAAATTCTTACCTGAGGGTGTGTTTTTGCACGATGAGAATGTAAGCGAGAGCATCGGTAGTGAGCAAGTGGGTGCGATCGCTTCTAAAATAGCGGTGTATCCTAAGCTGCGTGCGACCTTATTGCAAAGCCAGCGTAATTGTCGCCGTGCCCCAGGTCTAGTGGCTGATGGTCGCGATATGGGGACCTTAGTGTTTCCCGATGCGGATTTAAAAATATACCTTGTTGCGGACGTGCAAAAAAGAGCTGAAAGACGTTATAAGCAGTTGATGAACAAGGGTTTTTCAGTTAAACTTAGTAGTTTAATTGCAGATTTAGAAGCGCGCGATCAGCGTGATATGAATCGTGAGTATGCGCCGCTTAGGCCAGCTGACGATGCAATTACGGTAGATTCTTCGGAGTTGGATATTGATGAGACGGTGGCCGTTGTGCTGAAGCATTGGTATCACCGCATTGATCCGGCTGAGTAGCTTTAGTGCACTGCAATTAGTTGCAATTGATTTTTGGTCTTTTGCGCAGGTAGTTAGTATTTTCTGCGCAAAAGTTTGTTAACTCCGTCGGTGCTTGCATCGACGTGTATTTTTATTAGGCATTGATTGCCTTTGGATTATTAATTTAATGACATCCTTAAACTTCCAAGACGCCCTAGGTGGCGAAAGCTTTGCCGATTTATTCGAGAAAAGCATTAACGATCAAGAAATGAAATCCGGTGAAGTTATTTCAGCCGAAGTTGTGGCCATTGACCGCAACCTAGTGACTGTTAACGCCGGTCTTAAGTCTGAAGCCCTAATCCCTATCGAAGAGTTCTTAAACGATCAGGGTGAGTTAGAGGTTGAGGTAGGTGATTTCGTATCAGTTGCTATCGACTCTATCGAAAATGGCTACGGTTCAACCATTCTTTCGCGTGACCGTGCGAAGCGTTTATCTGCATGGTTACAGTTAGAAAAAGCACTAGAATCAGGCGAGTTAGTTAACGGTACTATCACTGGTCGCGTTAAAGGCGGTCTGACTGTGATGACTAACGGTATCCGTGCTTTCTTACCAGGTTCTTTAGTTGACTTACGTCCTGTTAAAGACACCAGCATTTTCGAAGGTAAGACTTACGAGTTTAAAGTAATCAAATTAGATCGTAAGCGTAATAACGTTGTACTATCTCGTCGTGCAGTACTTGAAGTGACCATGGGCGAAGAACGCGAGAAGCTATTAGAAACGCTCACCGAGGGTTCAGTAGTTAAAGGTACTGTTAAAAATATTACTGAGTACGGTGCCTTCATTGACTTGGGTGCGATTGACGGTCTATTACATATTACGGATATGGCATGGCGTCGTGTTCGTCATCCGTCTGAAGTACTTTCCGTTGGTGAGGAAATCGAGGCTAAGGTACTTAAATTCGATCGCGAGAAAAACCGTGTATCACTCGGCGTTAAGCAATTGGGTGAGGATCCTTGGATTGGCTTATCTCGTCGTTGCCCTAAAGGCACACGCTTATTCGGTAAGGTAACTAACTTAACTGACTATGGTGCCTTTGTTGAGGTTGAGTCTGGTATCGAGGGCTTAGTTCACGTCTCTGAAATGGATTGGACTAACAAAAACGTTGATCCTCGTAAGGTTGTCAGCTTAGGTGAAGAAGTTGAAGTGATGGTGTTGGATATTGACGAAGATCGTCGTCGTATCTCACTTGGCATGAAGCAGTGCCGCTCGAATCCGTGGGAGGATTTCGCTGCCAACTTTAACCGTGGCGACAAGGTTCAGGGCGCAATTAAGTCAATTACCGACTTTGGCGTATTCATCGGTTTACCTGGTAATATCGACGGTTTAGTTCACTTATCTGATCTTTCTTGGAACGAGTCTGGCGAAGAAGCGGTTCGTAACTACAAAAAAGGTGACGAGGTTGAGGCGGTTGTGCTTGCGATTGATACCGATAAAGAGCGTATTTCTTTAGGTATTAAGCAGTTAGAAGGTGATCCGTTCAATAACTACGTCTCTACTAATGATAAAGGTGCCATTGTTAAAGGTACGGTTAAATCGGTTGAGCCTAAAGGCGCAGTCGTTACTTTATCAGTAGATGTTGAGGGTTACTTACGTGCTTCGGAAATCTCTAGCGGTCGCGTAGAGGATGCGACAACCGCACTTAAAGAGGGTGATGAAGTCGAAGCAATGATTCTTAATGTGGATCGTAAGCAGCGCGCAATTCAGTTGTCTATTAAGGCACGTGATAATGCAGAAACTGCTGAACAACTGGAGAGCATCAAAGGCTCAGCTGCTCAATCCGGTACCACAAGCTTAGGTGCTTTACTTAAAGCTAAGCTTGATGAAGCTAAAGACGAAGAGTAACAGTGACGAAATCTGAGTTAATTGAGGCTTTGGCAGCTGCTTTTCCACAGCTGCCGGCTCGCGACATTGATTACGCAGTTAATACCATTCTTGATGCCATGGTTGATGCCTTGGTTGAGGGTAAGCGTATTGAGGTGCGTGGCTTTGGAAGTTTTTCCTTGTCGCAGAGAGCCCCTCGTGTCGGTCGTAACCCTAAATCAGGTGAAAAAGTGATGGTGCCTGGCAAAAAGGTGCCACACTTTAAAGCCGGTAAGGAGTTGCGCGAACGAGTTGATGCGACCTTCCAAGAGGAGTTATCAGCTACGCCGGGGACTGCCACCGGAGTCAATCAAGATAACTGTCAATTAGAAGCTATCGGTTAATTTATCGTTTGCTGTACTGCAATCTTTTCGCTAAACCCGAAGTCTGGAACCATCCCGATTTCGGGTTTTTTTATTTCGGCTAGAATAATCGCTATTTACTTAAGTTTTTTGCTAATTCCTATTACAATAGACGATAAATAAATTTCCGGAGTGAAGTCGATGAAGTATTTGGTTTGGATTATTCGCATAATCATCTTTGTTCTTGTTTTATTGTTTGCGCTTAATAATACCCATCTGGTGGATGTGAATTTCTTTGCGGATTTACGCGCCAAGGGGGTGCCACTGATTCTCGTGCTTCTCATTGCTTTTGTAGCGGGTTCAGTCTTCGCTTACTTCTTGATGGCGCCGTCTTACTTCCGGGGTAAGTATCAACAGGCTAAGCTAAAAGATGAGATTGCTAGCTTGCACCGTCAGGCCGCCACTAAAGTCCGCGAACAGGTGCAAGAAGATCATGCAAAAGCAGCTAACGCCAATGGTCCTGATATTTTTATTGCCTTGCAGCCTAATAGCAAATCATAAACCATGGAAGCAGGTGTAGATTTCGAAGTTTGGTGGTTTATTTTAATTCCCATTGTGTTTGCATTGGGGTGGATAGCCGCTAGAGTAGACTTCAAACAAATGCTCTCGGAGACGCGGCAGTTGCCAGATTCGTATTTTAAAGGTCTGAATTTTTTATTAAATGAGGATCACGATAAAGCGATTGATGCCTTTATCGAGGTGGCTAAACTTGATACAGAAACCACCGAGTTGCATTTTGCATTAGGTAATTTATTCCGACGTCGCGGTGAGATTGAACGGGCGATTCGTGTACATCAGAGTCTCTTGAATCGTGCCGATTTACCACGTAAGGATCAGGAGCAGGCTTTATATCAAATTGGTCAGGACTATTTTAAAGCCGGGATGTTTGATCGTTCCGAAGAGGCTTTTAAACGGGTGATGAATAGTCAGAGCCTGAGTGTTTCCGCCATCCGTCATCTGATTCGTATTTACGAGTCGGTGCATGATTGGCCTAAAGCCATCGAAATGGTTGAAAGACTCAAAGCGCTATTAAACGAGCCGGTGCCAGCCCTGGTTCATTATCATTGTGAATTGGTTGAGCAGGCACTACGCACGCAACCCGCTAATCTGAATGAGGCGATTAAGCATCTAGATCAAGCAGAACACGCGATGCAGGTGGATTCGCTTGAACAACGTAGTGAAGCGTCCATGGCGCGTATAGCCATGCTGCGAGCAGAGATTGCTGCACAACAAGGACAAACTCAGAATCAACGATTGCAGCTTGAGAGTGTACTGAATGATGCACCTAGTTATAGTAGCTTGGTGGCTGAGAAGTTATTACAAAATTATCAACAGACGGATCAGTTAGCGCGAGGGCTTGAGTTATTAGCACGTCATTTTGAAGCACATTTTTCGCTTGATCTATTTGTGATACTACTTAAGCACTATCGTCTACAAGGTGATGATGAGGTGGCGCGTCGTTTTGCTGCTAAAACCTTAGCGGCGCATCCTACTTTACTTGGTTTAAGTAAATTTTTTGAGTCCGAACTCAAAGCCTCGTCAGTAGCAGAAACGGGTTTCACCGCCAGCGAGTCCAGTGCCTTAGCCGAGATACTACAGGTGGATTTTCTATATAAAATTATCCATCAACATGCACAGCGTTTAGATCGTCGTGAATGTCGTGTTTGTGGTTTTCAAGCTCAATCATTTTATTGGCAGTGCCCTGGTTGTAATCAATGGGAAACGTATTCAACCAAGCGCTTAGAGGGAAAGTAGTATGAGCCCTTATCCTATTGCTCAAATTAAAAATAAAAAAATTTTAGTCATCGGCGACTTGATGCTAGACCGATATTGGTTTGGTGAGGTCGATCGCATCTCACCTGAAGCGCCGGTGCCAGTTGTTCGTGTGGTCAAAAAGGAGGATCGCTTAGGCGGTGCCGCTAACGTAGCACGTAACGTGCTTAGTTTGGGTGGCCAAGCAACCTTGTTGGGGGTCATTGGCGTTGATGAGGGTGGCGAGCGTTTGCAAAGTCTGTGCGATGATATGGGTGTTAATGCAGTGCTTAGCCTAGATCAGCACATTAGTACCACCTTAAAAATGCGAATTTTGGGCAGAAAGCAACAAATGCTGCGGGTTGATTTTGAGCATCCACCCACTGATCATAGTCTAAGAAGTGTTTATCAACATCTTGTTGATTTGATTGCTGAACATGATATTTTGGTGTTATCAGACTATGCCAAGGGCGTTTTAAGAGATATTAGAAGCATGATCGCACTTGCTAATCAGCATCAGGTGCCGGTTTTGGTCGATCCGAAGGGGACGGATTACTCACTTTATCGACATGCCAGTCTATTGACCCCTAATCAGTTGGAATTGACGCAAGCAGTGGGTACCTGGAAAGATGAAGAGGAGTTAGTGCAAAAGGCACAAGCCTTACGCGAGAAACTGGCCTTAGAGGCGTTGCTGGTTACTCGTTCTGAAAAGGGGATGACCTTATTTGCGGCAGATGGCGTGCATCATGTGAATGCTGAAGCGAAAGAGGTCTTTGATGTGTCCGGTGCTGGCGATACTGTGTTAGCTACCATGGCCGTGACTCGTGCGGCTGGTATGCGCTGGTCTGAATCAATTAAGTGGGCAAATAAGGCTGGCGGTATCGTGGTAGGCAAGTTAGGGACATCGATTGTTAGTGCAGAGGAATTGTTATGATAGTTGTAACTGGGGCCGCTGGCTTTATTGGTAGTCAATTGCTAAAAGGCTTAAATCAACAGGGCTTAGATGATATTTTGGCGGTTGATGATTTATTGCAAGGCGATAAATTTGTGAATTTACGCAATCATCAAATTGCCGATTATAAGGATAAGGATCTTTTCCGCCAGGAGCTGCTGGCTGATCAGTTGCCCTCCATTTCTATTGTCTTTCACCAAGGGGCTTGCTCCGATACCACAGAGCGCGATGGTCGCTATATGATGGATAATAACTACCAAGTATCGTTGGAGTTATTAAATTATTGTCAGCAGCGAGGTATTCCCTTCATATATGCTTCATCAGCCGCTACCTATGGGGCCAAACAGCGCTTTACTGAAGAGTTAGCGTCAGAGGGACCATTAAATGTATATGGCTATTCTAAATTCCTCTTCGATCAGGTGGTGCGCCGTCGCTTGGCTGAGCGTAAGGCGCAGATTGTTGGTTTGCGTTACTTTAATGTCTATGGTCCGCACGAGCAGCATAAAGGCCGCATGGCCTCGGTTGCCTTTCATCATTTTAATCAGTTTATGACTGAAGGGCGGGTGCGCTTATTTGGTGAATATGATGGTTACGGTCCTGGTGAGCAAGTGCGTGACTTTATTTATGTAGAAGACGTAGTCAACGTCAATCTGCATTTTATGCAAAATCCGCAAATCAGTGGTATTTTTAATTGCGGTACTGGGCAAGCGCAACCATTTAATGATATTGCTCATACGGTGATTAATACGGTACGTCAAGCGCGCGGAGAGGCACCGCTTAGTTTGGAGGAGCAGATCGCTCAAGGTCTTCTGCAATACATTGATTTTCCCGAGGATCTAAAGGGGCGTTACCAAAGCTTTACGCAAGCGAATACTGATAAGCTTAGACAAGTGGGTGCCTATCAACATCGCTTTAAGCGGGTACAAGAGGGAGTGGCCGAGTACGTCAAGCACTTGCTGGCACAGAGCTAAACCACTAAGCGGCGGCTAGTCGACTGGCTAAAAATAGCCACTTAAACACATTTACTATTTGCTTTCCCCATAATTAATTAAGTGTTTTTAATTGATGATGGGGATTGTTATGTGTAGCAGATTATCTTTTTTGGGAGTGCTTATTAGTGTTTTTCTTATTGGCGCGTCAGTGGCCTTTGCCCAAACGGTGAATGTCAATACCGCGACCAAGACAGAATTACAAAGTATTAAGGGAATTGGTGAAAAAACAGCGACGCGAATTATTGAGGAGAGGGAGCGTGCTGGTGCGTTTGAGTCGCTTGAGGACTTTGCCCTGCGGGTTAAGGGCTTAGGTCAAAAGCGAGCCGCTAAGCTGGTGGAAGCCGGATTGATTATTGCTCATGGGGAAACCTCAGGGCAGCCAAAGCCATCCTTGTTATCCTGCGCCACCCTGAAATCGCAGGTAGCACAGGAAGTGGTGGCGGTCAAAAAGCGTGTGCAAGGTAGGTCCTCATCCGTCAGCGCAGAACCTTATTGGGTCAAGCCAAAGTAGTCGCTTGTATGCCACTGCTAAGGACGCTGGGCATGGCGTGCGCTAGCTGATAGCAAACTTTAGCAGCAGAAGCTGGCTTAAGTGTTAAAATGATTACTTGTAATTGCATATAGCTTGCTTTTTGTTAACTATTTCGGTGCCTTAAGTCTATGTCTGAAAAATCAGTTCATTATCCCACCATTGACCAAGTGGTAGGTAATACCCCCTTAGTTCGTTTACAGCGCTTGCCGCAGCAATTCGGCGTGTCGGATCAGGTCGTGATATTAGCTAAGCTAGAGGGTAATAATCCCGCCGGTTCGGTTAAGGATCGCCCCGCACTTAAGATGATCGCCGAGGCTGAGGCACGGGGTCAAATTAAACCAGGTGATACCTTAATTGAGGCCACCAGTGGTAATACCGGCATTGCGTTGGCCATGGCAGCCGCGATTCGTGGTTATAAAATGATTTTAATCATGCCGGATAATTTATCGCTTGAGCGTAGGGCTTCAATGAAGGCTTATGGTGCTGAATTAATCCTGACTGAGGCGGCTAAAGGTGGTATGGGGTATGCACGTGACTTAGCTGAGCAGATGCAAAGCGAGGGCAAGGGGCTGATTCTCAATCAGTTTAGTAATCCTGATAATCCTTCAGCTCACTATACGTCAACCGGTCCTGAAATTTGGCAGCAAACGCAGGGTCAAATTACCCACTTTGTGAGTGCCATGGGTACCACCGGTACCATGATGGGCACCGGCAAGTATTTAAAGGAACAAAATCCATCCATCCAATTAATCGGTGCGCAACCAGCGCCCGGTGCTTCGATTCCTGGTATCCGTAAGTGGGCGCCGGAGTATCAGCCAGCGATCTTTAAGCCTGAGATGATTGATGTTTTTGAACCGATTGAGCAGGCCGAGGCTGAGCAAATGGCGCGGGATTTAGCAGCGCGCGAGGGTATTTTTGGTGGTATTTCCTCTGCTGGTGCGCTAGTCGCAGCGATTCGCACAGCTAAGCGCCTGACCAGTGGTACAGTGGTGTTCATCGTGTGTGATCGAGGTGACCGCTATCTGTCCGATGGTATTTTTAATTAGGTTTTAGACGACGACTAATGAAAGCGGTTTCAATTTTTGCCATACCAAAGGATCTGCCAGCGGCTGAGCGTTTAGAGCGTCGCCGCATGGTGGTGCGTTTAGGCTTGTCGTGGTTGATTATGATGCAGGTGATGATGTTTGCTGCGCCTGGCTACTTCAAGCATCAGTACATGGGCACGGATATTCAAGAGTCGCTTGAGGTTGCTCTGGTATTATTAAATTGGATCGGCTTGTTGCTGACTATTCCGGTACTTTTTTATTGTGCAGTACCCATCTGGAAGGGACTCTTTGCTGCCGATAGTGAGTTTGCGCATCGCCATAGCATGGTCAATATGAATTTACCCGTGGCGTTGGGAATTGCCGTGGCCTTTTTTCCTAGCGTGCATACCACCATTTATCATCAGGGTGAGGTGTATTACGATTCTATCGTAATGTTTATTGCCTTTTTGTTGACGGCACGTTATTTAGAGTATATTGCCGTGCAGTCATCATATATCGCTGGTGAGCACCATGTGCTCGACAGAATTAAGCAGTGTCGTGATGAGGACATGGCGCATGCGGATCGTTATGCCTTTTACTTTGTGATGATACAGATAGCCCTGGCGGTGGTCAGTGGTTTAGTGTGGTATTTTTATATTGATCCGGCTCATGCCCTAGCAGTGACGGTTTCACTGTTTGTGATGAGTTGCCCCTGTGCAATGGCTATGTCGGTGCCGTCTTGCTACGCCGCTGCCCGTACTGTGTTAATTAATGCCGCTGCCGCATCACAAGTTGATGAGGCCTTGCTTGAGTCAATCTTACAGAGAACACGTCACACTGCACGTTTTTGTTTAACTGTCTCCATTGTTTTTCATCTGTTGATGACGCCACTGGCAATGATTGGTTTGGTGTCGCCGTGGTTAGCTGCCATTATTATGTTTATCTCCTCCATGTGGGTTGGTCTCATGGGCTGGCGCTTATATAAGCGCTTTCGCTCTGAGCCGGAAGCAAGAAACGCAGTAATGCAGTAGAGATGATGAGAACCATCAATACGTATGCTAGGACTTAAGATAGCTGGAAGCGATTCAGTATGAAAATCTATTTAATTCTCGGTAGCCTAACGATTGTATTTATTGGCTTCATCAGTTTCTTTTTATATTGGGCGGTATTTAAGGGCCAATATGATGATATTGATGAAAAGGGTGATTCCATTCTTTATGATGATGATAGTACGAGTCATCTAAATGGCGATCAGCATAAAATAAGTCATCGCTGATGGTTCAATGTCATCCTGCTAGCGCACACCCTAAGCTTTCTTAAAATCATTGAGTAGCGGAATAATCATAAAAAGTTCCACAGAATAGGGTAATATCTGCACTTCAACTTTGATTTACATCAGAACAAGGTTTTTAGTTAATACATAATGCTTAGCTTTTGTAGTAAAATGTTATAACTTGGGACTGGGTTTTGTTACAACTAGCTTAGTTTCTTTCTTATTAACCCATACTATAAAGCGCTTCTTCCGCAATCAAGCTTTACTAGTATTAATAAGTTTTTTGTTTACAAAGAGGGTAGGTACTATGAGTACTCAAAATGTGATTGGGTCGGAAACCTTTAACTATAAGATAGTCCGACAGTTCTCGATCGCGACAGTTATCTGGGGTGTGCTCGGCATGGCAATGGGTGTATTTATTGCTAGCCAGCTAGTGTTCCCGGAGCTGAGCTTTAACGAGTTTTTTGGATATGGGCGTTTACGTCCAGTTCATACAAACTTGGTGATTTTCGGTTTTGGTGGTAGTGCATTATTTGCAACCTCATACTATGTGGTACAACGTACCTGTCATACCACGCTGTTTGCCCCGTGGTTAGCCAGCTTTACCTTTTATGGCTGGATGATTATTTGGGCTGCAGCTGCGGTTTCCTTTTCGATGGGTTACACCTCATCCAAGGAGTATGCTGAGACCGAGTGGGTACTTGATATCCTAATTACCTTGGTTTGGGTGGCTTATGCAATCGTATTCTTCGGTACTGTTGCTAAGCGTCGCACTAAGCATATTTATGTGGCAAACTGGTTCTATGGTGCATATATTATTACCATTGCTATGTTGCACATCTTTAATAACCTGCAAGTGCCTTGGAGTTTATTCAAATCATACTCTTACTATGCTGGCGTACAGGATGCGATGGCACAGTGGTGGTATGGTCATAACGCAGTAGGCTTTTTCTTAACGACCAGTTTCTTGGGTATGATGTACTACTTCGTGCCTAAACAAGCCGAGCGTCCGATTTATTCTTATCGTTTATCCATTGTTCACTTCTGGGCCTTGATCTTTACTTATATGTGGGCAGGTCCTCACCATTTGCTATACACTTCACTACCTGACTGGACTCAAAGTTTAGGTATGTTATTCTCCTTAATCTTATTAGCGCCATCTTGGGGCGGTATGATTAACGGTATTATGACCTTGTCCGGTGCATGGCATAAGCTTAGAACCGATCCTATCTTGAAATTCCTAGTGGTTTCATTGTCTTTCTACGGTATGTCTACCTTCGAAGGCTCAATGATGGCTATTCGTACGGTTAACTCCCTATCTCACTATACTGAGTGGACGGTTGCACACGTACACTCCGGTGCTTTAGGTTGGGTTGCGATGATTTCTTTCGGTTCTATCTACTACATGATTCCTCGTTTATGGGGCCGTGATCAGATGTACAAAAAATCATTAGTCGAATTACACTTCTGGTTAGCTACTATTGGTATTGTGTTATACATTGCCTCTATGTGGATTGCCGGTGTGATGGAAGGCTTGATGTGGCGTTCTATTGAAGCTGACGGTACCTTAACTTACAGCTTTGTACAGGCACTCGCTTCGAAGAAAATCTTATTAATTATGCGTCTAATCGGTGGTGGTTTATTCTTAACCGGTATTGTGATTATGCTTTTCAATACCTTAGCTACGGTTATCGGTCGCACTGGTGTTAACCCACCGGTACCTGCGCCATCTCATGGTAAGCCGGCACCTGTTGTGGCTGCTGAAGCAAATGCATAATTTGAAGATAAAGGGTTTTAAAAATGTCTGATGATAAAAAAGTTAAATTTTTCTCTCACGGGATGATTGAGAGAAATCTACCGATGTTGATGGTGTTGACCCTTATCACGGTAGGTGTTTCAGGACTTGTGCAAATTGTTCCATTGTTCCATCAACACTCAACTACCCAGCCTTCAGCGGGTGTTAAGCCGCATCAACCACTAGAGTTGATCGGTCGTGATATCTATATTAAAGAGGGCTGTGTGGGCTGTCATAGTCAGCAGATTCGTCTGTTAAACTCTGACGTGCAGCGTTACGGTCCATACTCTGAAGCCGGTGAGACGGTGTACGACTATCCTTTCTTATGGGGTTCTCGCCGTATGGGGCCAGACTTGGCTCGTGTGGGTGGTCGTTACTCGGACGAATGGCATCGCGTGCATTTACGTAATCCACGTGATTTGGTTGCTGAGTCTAATATGCCTGCTTATACTTGGTTGCAGCATAAGAGTGTCGAGGGTTTTGATGTACAAGCCCGGATGCGTGCGCTTAACTGGCTAGGTGAGCATCATGACGGTAAGCCTATGTACACTGAAGAAGAAATCGAGAAGGCACCAGCAGCCCTAGTCGGTAAGACTGAAGAGGATGCCGTGGTGGCTTTTCTTCAGAGTCTTGGTGTTGGCTATATGAACGCATGGCGCCAACGTGATACAACAGCTGAAGCGAAGTAATTAGAGGGAGCTAAACTATGTGGGGTGCGCTTAACGGTATTGCAACCTTTTTGGCAATTGTTGTTTTCCTCGGTATTGTGTGGTGGGCTTTTTCCAAGCAACGCCGCAAGGATAACGAGGAAGCGGCCCTACTGCCGTTTAGTCTAGAGGACGAAAAAAATTTAAGCGCTGATAGTGAGCGCAAGGACAAGGATCATGAGTGATTTTGTTAATAGTGGCTGGGCGTTATGGGTCGCAGTCGTCTCAATCTTGGGGGTAGTCTTTGTACTTTGGCTTTTATGGACTCAACGTTCTTGGCTAGGTCAAAAAACGGTTGTAACTGAGGATACGGGTCACGAGTGGGACGGTATTCGAGAGTTGAACCATCCGCTACCTCGTTGGTGGATTATTATGTATCTCGGTCTAACCGTGATTGGTGTGGGCATTATGGTACTTTACCCAGCGGTAGGTTCATGGAGTGGCCTTAGAAACTGGCAAGCGGCGCATGAGGTAGAGCAGGGTCAGGAGCAATTACGCGAAAGTATTGCACCAGTATATGCTCGCTTTAAGGATATGAGCGTAGAGGAACTAGCCAAGGATCCCGAGGCCCGTATTATTGGTGAGCGTTTATTCCTCAATACCTGTGCTCAGTGCCATGGCTCTGACGCTAGAGGTGCAACTGACTTCCCTAATTTAACTGATAATGACTGGTTAGGTGCTGGTACACCAGAATACATTCATGGTGTGATCACTGACGGTCGCGTTGGTTTAATGGCGCCATTAGGTGCGGCCTTGGGTGCCACTGCGGGTGAACAAACAGAAAATGCCAATGCCATTGCGCATTATGTGCGTTCACTTTCTGGTCTTAATGCTGACGCTACCCTCATTGCTAAGGGTAAACAGCAATATGATAAGGTTTGTGTGGCATGTCACGGTGTCGATGCTACAGGCAATCCATTACTAGGTGCGCCTAACTTAACCGATGATATTTGGTTAGGTAGCTCTTCACACCAGACCATTGTTAAAACGATTATGGAAGGTCGTACTAACATTATGCCTCCACAAAAGCACTACTTAACACCTGAGCAAATTGATGTGTTAACTGCTTATGTTTGGGGTTTATCAAATAACGAGTAATTTTATTCGTATTTTTATATCCTAAACTTCACCTGTATTTCAGCCCAATTGTTCGCAAGGATAATTGGGCTGTATAATATCTAGATATATATAAATCAATTGACGTGGTAAATTATGAGCGAAGATAAATCTCAAAAGCCATCAGAGCAGCCCCAAGCGGTGCCTGAGTGGCAGCCTCAAGCAGCAGAAAGTCATAGTCAGCACGCAGCAAATGCTAAATCCAAGGCCCAGCACAAGCCAAAGACTGCGGTGGTTGGTCATATCCCCTCTAATCTGGACGGTGATGAGGTTGAGTTCGTTGACTTGACGCAAAAAATTTATATGCGTTCAGTAAAGGGGCGTTTTAATAATTGGCGTATTGCCTTAATCTGGTTTACCCAGGTGTTATTCTACGGCTTACCTTGGATCAACTGGGACGGTCGCCAAAGCGTGTTATTTGATTTGGTCGAGCGTAAGTTTTATTTATTTGGTCTTGTCCTATGGCCTCAAGATGTCTTCTATCTGGCCATTATTTTGATCGTTTCGGCCTATGGGCTGTTTCTCTTTACTGCGATTGCCGGCCGTTTATTCTGTGGTTACGCCTGTCCGCAGACCGTCTACACGGAGATCTTTATGTATATAGAGAAGTGGGTAGAGGGTGATCGAGTTCAGCGTATGCGCTTAGATGAAGCACCGATGAGCGCACGCAAGTTTAGAATCAAGGCGACTAAGCATATTTTATGGGTCTTAGTTGGTTTTTGGACGGGCTTTACCTTTGTTGCGTATTTCTCACCGATTCGTGAGTTATTTCCGAACTTATTAAAACTAGATCTTGGTTTTTGGGAGTGGTTCTGGATTTTCCTCTATGGTGGTTTCTGTTGGTTAGCCGCTGGTTTCTTGCGCGAAAACGTCTGTCGTTATATGTGTCCTTATGCGCGCTTCCAGAGTGTGATGGTCGATGCGGACACAATGATCGTAACCTATGATCAGAAGCGCGGTGAGCCACGCGGTAAACGCTCCAAAAAGGCGGATCTTGAGGCTTTAGGTTTAGGTGACTGTATTGACTGTACACTCTGTGTACAGGTCTGTCCTACCGGTATTGATATTCGCAATGGTCTACAGTATATGTGTATTGGCTGTGGCGCCTGTATTGACGCCTGTGATGATGTGATGGATAAAATGAATTATCCTCGCGGCTTAATTCGTTATACCTCTGAAAACAGCATCAAGATGGGACTGACTAAGAAGGAAGAGCGTAAGCGTTTATTTAAACCACGTACCTTAGTGTATTTGACCTTGTTAGTTATTTTTATTACTAGCATTGTGACCTCCTTAGCCCTACGTAACGAGTTGCGCTTCGATGTGGTGCGTGACCGTAATTCATTAGGTCGAGAGGTGCCAGGTGGTTACTATGAAAACGTTTACCGCGTTCTATTAGTCAATATGAGTTCCGAGACCCGTGAGTTTAGGATCGATGCTGTTTCTCCTGCCCTGTCACAACTGGATGTCAATCTTGAGAATAGTGGCTCTAATACGATCGTTGTTTCACCTCGTACCAACCAATGGATTCCACTGATTGTGCGTGCTCCAGTAGAGGGTAGTGCGGTAGGTCGCTATGATATGGACTTCCATGTGCGTAGTATTGATGAGGGCAAGCAGCTCAAAATCGATAAATCCAGCAGTTTCTTTGTACCCGAATAATTGAGGTTTTATTATGTCTTCAAAAGGATTAAATCAAGTAGGCGCGATTGAGCCTCAAGTAAGTAAACCATGGTACAAGGAGCGTTGGCCATGGTTCCTGATGGCAGGACCAGCGATTGTTGTTGTGGCGTGTATTATTACGATTTATTTAGCCTTTACTCAGGATAGGGATATCCCTTTGGTGAATAAGCAAAACCGCCAGGGTTTAAAGATTGATCGTAGTGCCGATGCTGAGGCACCACGCTTTCTGCCGCCAGTCGATCGTCCAATTCCTGAGCATTTGCGCTCACAGTTTGAAAAATAATACTTCATAGTAAAAGACCATGGCAGCCTGATACTGTCATGGTCTTTTTAAATAAGTGTAATTCACTGTTGATATCAGTGATTCTCTTTCTTTATCAAGGCTTGTAAGCCTGCACGGTCTAATACTCTAATCTCTTTTTGTTCCACCGTGATTAAGCCTTCACGGGCAAAGCGCGACAGCAAGCGACTAACTGTCTCTAAGGTCAAACCTAAATAGACCCCAATTTCCTCACGTGTCATGCGTAGAATAAATTCACTGGATGAATAACCTAAACGAGCTAAGCGATCCACCATATTTAAAATAAAGGCGGCAACGCGTTGATCGGATTTTAGTGAGCCTAAGGGCAAGGCCATATGGTGAGAGCGGTTAATTTCATTACCCATCAGTTGACGTAACTGTGAATTAAGCGCGGGGATGGATTGAGCTAAACGATCTAAATCATCTAAACGAATAACACAGACCTCAGAGTCCTCCATGGCCATAGCGGTAGAGGAGTGCGTTTGGGTGGCAATACCATCAAAGCCAATCAACTCACCAGGTAGTGAAAAACCGGTGATCTGTATGTGACCATTTTCACTTTCTAATTGCGTTTTGAGCGAGCCAGAGCGCACACTATAAATAGCGCTGAAAGAATCACCGGCTTGAAATAAGACTTGATTTTTGGGGATACGGATACGCTCCTTAACCAGCTCTGTTAGTTTTTCCGTCTCCTGTGCATTTAAACCGGCCGGCATACAGAGATGATTACTCATGCACTGACTACAGTGCACCGACTTATCATCAAGAATGATGGTTTTGCTCATACCACTACCTATGAAAATAACTAGTCATCACTAGTTGAATCAACAAGGTTATTATTTTAACAAATTATTTGTTTTTTGATGCAAATCAAAGATATTAAGCTCAGTGTCAGTCTGATACGTGAGTATTTGATTTTTTTACTTGAATCATCGTGCATCAGCAAGTGGCATGCTTCAGCGTGAAATTGACAGAACGATGCTAATCGTTAGCTTAGGCTTGATGCGCATGCGTTATGCTGTCGTAGCAATTAAACGCAGCATAGACTAGTGCCGCAAAGCGGATCATCAAGCTGACTGCTACCGCTGCCGGAGCTATCGCCGAGCATGGCTGAGTTATCACTTGGCTTGATTGAGCTGTCCTCCGTTGCCACTTGTCCGCCACCAGGAGCTTGATAATCGGGCCGCTCAGGATAGCTACCGTGAGCGCCTCCGCTGCTGTTTGGCGCGCTAGCAGCTGTTGCGCCAGACGCCTTTTGGCTAGAGGATAATGGACACCAAATACCGTTACAGTTGCTGATTGGCTGCAAGCTATCCGTTGTGGCACGAATTAAGCGCTCATTGTCAGCCAGCTGATGCTGCCAAATCACCTTGGCGTCTGGACTATTAGGCCATAGTACGGGGTGTGACTGCATGCCGATATGAGCGCTTAGCGCCATTGCCAAATAACCAGCATCTTGATAGCTTTGCTGAAGTGCTGAATCACTACGCTGGAGTAACTTCATCAGGGTAGCGACACCTGGCACGAGGGGCTTATAGGGATAGATGAGATCCACGCTGAGAATATTGGCTTCAAAAATACTTTCTTGGGAGTTAAGACCGCGTGGTTTGGCTTGATGTTGCTCGGCTTGGTAATTATTATTAATGGCGGCAAAACCAGTGCTACGCGCAATAGGCAAGTCGGCCTGACTGAAATCCTTAAAATGTGCAGTGGTGGGTGAGGTAATGGTGATGCGCCAGGGCGAGGTGCCGCTGTTGCGACTCACTTCGGCTAAGTAATCATCGCGACGAGCCTCAATACTGGCGTGACGACCTGCTGGTGCAAATAAGGGCTTTAAAGCCTCCTCAAAGCTAGCAATGATCCGCTCCGGTTTGGCATGCGATACCGCCGCAACCCGTTGTGCTTCAAGTAGCGCAAGCCGTACATGCTGCTTATGCATATACCAGCGAGTTGTTTCAGTGGCACCTAATCCCAGTAGCAGCACGGGTACGGCTGTGACTAAAAATTCAATCACGGCAACACCTTGCTGAGAGCGGAGCGTGGAGGAGGTTAAGGCATATTTTTTCATAAAAAAAGTATGCCTTAATCGATGTGCAGCAACAATACACAAGACTACGTATTATGTGCTTCGCACGATGTGCCATCGCGCTTTTATGGCTAATTGAACAAAAGCGGCGAGGGCAGGCGTTGGCTTCATAGGACCTCACTCAAAGCCTAGCCGCCCTACTCGTCCTGTGGTGCTGGAGCAATTCTGCGAGCACCGCCTAGAAGGGATAAAATGCCTTGATGACTTAATGCGTGGTAGGACTGCTGTGTGCCGCTAATTTATCTTTATCAATAAAGAGCTGAGCGCATTCAATGGCATCAAAGTGATAGGGCTTGCCACAGTAATCGCAGTTCACGTCAACTGCACTGCGCTCTTCTAAAATCGACTCGACCTCAGCAATCCCTAGCATATGAAGCATATCGGCTACCTTTTGTCTGCTGCAACTACAGTACCATTGGATGGGCTGGTCAGCATCCGTTTTGATCAGTTGATCTTCCCAGAATAAGCGATGCACTAATTCATCCTCGTCAAGCATTAATTGCTCTTGGCTGCTGACGGTCTGCATAAAATGACCTGCTTTTTCCCAGTTTTCCGCCGCCTTTTCTTTATCAATACTGATGCCACCACTACTAGCTAAGCGCTGTAATAGGATGCCGCTAGCTTTGTTATCATCGGCAGCAAGGCGTATATAGGTTTCTAATTGCTCGGAGCTACGCATGTAGTTTTCCAAGACTTCGGCAACGCTATTACCCTGTAAATCGACAATGCCTTGATAAGCTTGTTGACCCTCTTGGCGGTCTTTAAGATCTAAAATTACCACAAAACGACCACTACGATTAGGGTTCAGTAATTCTTGAAAAGTGGCATTTTCTTTAATGGCATATTCTTGACGCAACTTGACCGTCGCTCGTAAACGCAAATCGGAGCCGCATTCAACCACAATCAGTGCAATCGGACCATCGCCCTGCAGTTGCAATACCAGGCTACCTTCAAACTTAATATTTGAAGCTAATAAAACTGCTGCGGCACAAAGCTCACCTAAGAGCTTTTCAATCACCTTAGGGTGTTGTTGATGCTGACGAGCATCTTGCCAAGTCTGTTGAAGATTGGCGGTTTGAATACGCAAACTGCGATCGGCAAATAGATACTTTTTTAATAAATCACTCATAGAATAGGGCTAATGCTGTATAGCGAAAAACGGATAGATACAATACGCTTATAAAAGGGCTAAAAGCACTATATGTGGCTATCGTGCTTTTTTTCAAGGGCAAGGGAATGGCTGGGACTGTGTGTTAGAGGCTGCTCTAATCAATGCGTTTCAACTTTTCACGATAGTTATTGCCTTGCTCTACATAATGACGCGTACCCTCGTGACTACGCGCCAGATCCTCTGCAGTGACCTCGCGCACAATCTTGGCTACGCCAACGACAACCGAATTATCCGAGATGATTTTACCCTCAGGAATCAAGGCACCGGCGCCGATAATACAGTTTTTGCCGATAACCGCATGATTTAAAATCGTCGCACTCATGCCAATGAGACTACCGTCACCGATGGTACAGCCATGCAGCATCACCTTATGACCTACGGTGACGTTTTTGCCAATATAGAGTGGGGTGCCGCGATCAATATGCAGCACTGACCCTTCTTGCACATTGGAGTTCTCATCAATAATGATGCTGTCATTATCAGCCCGGATCACTACCCCTGGCCAAATGCTGACATTCGCCTTGAGCGTCACTTGACCGATTAAAATCGCTCCCTCAAACACAAAGGCACTGGGATCAATGCTTGGTCTAAGATCGCCTAATTCATAGATGGCCATTTGCTCTCCTCAGTGAAATAGAATGGCTACACTCTAAAAATATAGCCGTCTTCGTCTTGGTAAGCGGCAATGCCGGTGCTATACCAGCCGTCTACTGTCTCAATTTCGTGAATTTGCGCTTGTTGCCAATAATGCGTGGCAAGACCGGGATCATCGTGGCCATGATAATCAATCGCAGCGACCGCTAATACTCCCTTGGTCCCGACGGCAACCGGCATCCCCTCATCATCAATGATACTGAAGCGACGACCGGGGTAGATATGGCCCATGCTGTTTTCACGATCAGGCCATTTTTCGGCACTGTCGCCTGCCAGATAAACAAAAGCCACATCCGAGTAGATACCATTCAGCGTGGCATTAAAACGCCGCTTAACCCACGCATTTAAGCTTGTGGTTTTTTCATGATCGGGAATGGCAATGCAGCGAATGGCTAAATCAAAGGCAGGCAAGGTCTCATCATAATCACGAATGCGCTCTAATTCCTCCGCTGTGGTGAGGATATTAGTCACTTGATAATGCTCTAGTAGGGTAAAGAGACGGGGTATGGTGCGACCGCTAGGGCAACCCACAATCGAATGGCCGAAGTATAAGGCGGGCAATAAGGCATTGATTAGGCCGAGGCCGCTATTCCAATCATAGGAGGACCAGAAAATATCATTTTCCTGAGGGAACCAGTTTTGTGAAGCAACAAAGCCGGGCAGTGCACCGATTAAGGTGCGATGACTTAAGATGGTGGCTTTGAGATTTGGATCAAAGGGAATCTCGTGCTTGATCTTACGATCCAAAGGCTCCGGACTGGGTTCGGGTTGGGGATAGACCATCATGGCTGGGCTATCGGCAAGTGTATTAATCCGATTGAATTGGCTCGGCTGACGTGCTAATAAGGTCTCAAGCGAAATCAGACGATCGTCCTCGGTGTCGACGCCGATAATTTGCTTAACCAGGGTGTGATTATCCAAGGACGCCATAAAGGGTGCCAAGGTATGCTTATCGATAATGGCTACTTTAGCCTGACTATCGATGACACGAGGGGCGTATTGATAGCTACTTAAGCCAGCAGTTAACGGAACCGCAATCGCTCCGACAGTGAAGGCAGCAAGCACCGCTACCGCACTATCAGCAGAATGCTGTAAGCTGATAATAATTCGGTCTTGGGGCTGCACACCCATGCGCACTAAGCCATTGGCTAATTTATTGACACGCTCGGAAAGTTGACGATAGGAATACATCGTCAATTGACCCACTTGGTCTTCAAAGTAAATGGCAGCTTGATGACGCACTTCTTGGGGGTTAATAGCCCAACGGTGGCAACAGTAATCGGCAATATTGAATTGCTCAGGCACCAACCATCGGTACGACTGGTATAGGTCTTGATGTTGATCAGTCATGGTATAAGAAGTGAAGTAAATGCGATAAAAAGCCTACGAAATACACAGATTTTTGCAATATTACTTCTAATTTTAACATTTTTAGAATTTTTAGCTAGTAGCTATTTTTTATTATTTATCAGCTCAGTGCCGACCAAGACGTCGTGTAACATTTGACGATCCCGGCGAAAGAGGGTCGGCACTAAGTTTAAAAAGGGGCAGAAAATAATAAATATGCTAATCGAATTCCAACCCACCGCCAGCGCGATCTGTTGCACTATAAAGGCCCCGCTTAAGGGTAACACCCACATGAGGACATAACGAGCAATGGCTTGAAGCCAACTAAGGCGTGGCTGTCGTTTATTATGCAGTACAATCCCCCAAGCCTTCATTGCCACCGTTTGCCCACGTCTGAACCAAGAAAGTAAAAAGTATGCGCCGAGTAATAGAAAGAGGGCTAATTGGCGTTGCCACATTAAGCGTTCTGCTTCATGGCTTTGAGTCAGTGTATCGAAAATATAGGCGCCCACAAAAATTAAACCAAAGAGCAACATGCCTTCATACATCATGCTGGCAAAGAGCTTTAAACGTCGAGGATAACGATCGGTTGTTGCGGTCGTAACAGTTACATCAGCGTGTGGACTTAGCTTGTTTTCAGTCATAGGGCTATGCTTAATTTATTGATCGCGAAAACTCTCGCGCACCATCTCAAACACAAACATGCGAGTTTCTAAATTACCATTGTAGAGCGGGATACGGCGTTGCGCTTTGAGGCGTAACTTCTTAGGCAGCTCCAAATCACTGCTAATAATATTGACTCGCCAGCCGTCAAACTGCTGCTTTAAACGGCCAGAAAAAGGCAGCCAAATATCATCTTGACCACTTTCTAGACGCTCCCCATAGGGTGGGTTAGTGATAATCACGCCGCTTGGGCAAGGGGCCTCAATGGTTAATGCATTAGCGACTTGCAACTTAATGGTATTGGGGTTGAGATTTGCTCTTTCCATATTGGCACGTACTGCCTCAATCGCCTCAGGGGAAATGTCCGAGCCATACAATGGTGTATCCAGGCTCGGTTTAATCTGGCTAAAGGCCGCATCTCGTAATTCATGCCACAGCGGTCGGTTGTGATTGCGTAGGCGCATAAACTGAAACGGACGATGCAAACCAGGCGGTACGTTTTGTGCCCACCAAGCGGCCTCAATTAAGATGGTGCCACTACCGCAAAAGGGGTCTAGCAGTGTTTGTCCAGGTTCCCAACCGGAGAGTGCTAACATGCCGGCAGCGAGGTTTTCGCGTAGTGGTGCCGAGCCCTTATCGATGCGCCAACCGCGCTTGAAGAGCGATTCACCGGAGGTGTCTAAATAGAGGGTGGCTTGATTGCGATAGAGAAATAGATGCACCTTGGCATCTGGTCTGACGGTATCAATGGATGGGCGAGCGCCTTCTTTTTCACGAATGCGATCGACAATACCATCTTTTGCTTTTAGGTTGCAAAAGTGTAGGCTTTGCATCGGGCTCCGTATGGCTGAGGTATCCACTCTTAAGGTGTGTTCAGGGCCAAAGAAGTGCTCCCAAGGCGTGCGCAGTGCCAAGGCATAAATATCCTCTTCATGCTGGACTTCTGCTTGCGCTACTTGCAATAAAATGCGGGTGGCTAAACGACTGTATAAATTAGCCTTCATCATACCCAACCAATCGCATTGGAAATAAACGCCAGAGCGGCCTGCGCTAATCTCCTTAAAGCCTAAATGCTGTAGTTCCTTGCTTAATGCTTCTTCTAAACCCTGAGGGCAAGTCGCAAAGGCAGTGGCTACAAGCTCTGGTGACTCGGCTTGATAGTTAATGCCTTGTGGGGCTGGACGACCCGGTCTCGGGTCTAGGTGCGGCGTAGTGGGACGGCTCTCACTAAGCATACGACGCTGGTTACTGACGCCTCGGGCTTCACGGCGGCGCAGCGCTCCTTCAACATCGCTCTTGCGCTGCGGGTTCCATGCGCTGGTGGGCACATCGGCTGGCTGACGCTGGGGGCGATGCGCTTCTTTGGCGGCTGCTTGTTTGGCTAGGCGTTGCTCCGTCATGCCATGTTTTGAAAGACGGTAGGCAAGATTTTTATCCGTTTTTAATTTTTCCGGACTGACGCCAGTGCGTGCGAGGGTGCGCGCAGAAATCTTGCCTTGTCCCTGTTCGTACGCCGCCTGTTCTAAACGACGGGCGCGTGGTCCGGTACGTTGACGAGCCGCTTTACGAGCTGAGGTGGTACCCTTTTTAGCATCGGGATTAAGTGATAGGGTGCTTCTTTTGGAAGAATCATGTGTTGTCATAGGCTAATTTACCCGCCACTAAAAAGGTTTGAAAATAACTAAGTACACAATTGCCAGCATTAAAATCACAGGAATCTCATTGAACCAGCGATAAAAGCGATGCGTTTGTTGATTGCTTTGCGTCGCAAAGCGTTGATAAATCACATAGCAATAGTAATGGTAAACAAAAACAAAAAACACCAACAGTAATTTGAAATGCAACCAGCCATGCTTCATGCCGATAACACTAATGAGCAACACACCGAATATCAGATTGACCACAGCAATGATGCTCATAAAGCGTAACAGACGTTTTGCCATGCCCAAAAGCAGGGTGTAGCCCTCGGAGCCGGGTGTCTGGCTAGCCAAGTTGACATAGATGCGTGGCAGATAAAATAAGCCAGCAAACCATGAAGCAAAGAAAACGATGTGTAACACCTTATACCAGAGATAAGCCATGAGTCTTTCCTTAATAATTGAACATGAATTTGAGCTTAGCCACGCTGTTGACCATTGCCATTTAATACCCACTTGTAGGTAGTCAGCCCCTCTAGCCCGACGGGGCCACGTGCATGTAAGCGATTGGTGGAAATGCCGATTTCAGCGCCTAAACCGTATTCGAAACCATCCGCAAATACCGTCGGTAAATTGACGTAAACTGAGCTGGAATCAACGGCTAACTGGAAATGTTCGGCACGCTGCAGATTGTCAGTAATAATTGACTCGGTATGACCGGAACCGTATTGGCTGATATGCTCAATGGCTTCATCAATCGATTGAACGATGCGAATGGCAATAATTGGACCGAGGAACTCCGTGGCCCAATCTTCTTCAGTAGCATCCTTGATGGCTGCTTGCTCATTCGATTGCAAGCCCGCAGCTACCAAGATTGCTTTACTTTGTGGACAAACTCGCATCTCATCCCCATGCGCTTGAAACTTTCGAGCTAGTTCGGGCAAAATCGCTGCCGCAATACTTTCATCAATTAATAATGTTTCTAAGGCGCCGCAGATACCATAGCGATGTGTTTTGGCATGAAAAGCCAAATCAATCGCCATCTGATGATTAGCATACTGATCCAAATACATATGGCAATTACCGTCCAGGTGCATAATCATCGGCACCTTGGCTTCTGCAGCCAAGCGCGCTAAGAGGGATTTACCGCCGCGTGGAATAATCACATCGACGTATTCGCTGAGACGAATTAATTCACCCACGGCAGCCCTATCGGTAGTCGCTACTACTTGCACCGCATACTCCGGCAGATCATTAGCTTTAAGGCTTTGAGCAATTAACTTAGCAAAGGCCTGATTAGAGTAAAAGGCTTCACTGCCGCCTCGTAAAATACAAGCATTACCAGACTTTAGACAGAGTGCCGCCGCATCAACCGTGACATTAGGGCGCGATTCATAAATAATGCCGATGACGCCGATGGGCACACGCATTTGCGCTACCCGCATGCCGTTTGGACGTACCGTGGTGGCTGACAGTGAGCCTACTGGATTAGGCATAGTGGCGATTTGACGCAAACCCGTTTGCATAATATCAAGGTATTTTTCAGTTAGGGTTAAGCGATCTAATAATGCAGCCTCGAGTTGATTGGCTTTGGCCTTGGCCACATCCTTGGCATTTTCAGCTAATAAAAAGGCCTTATTATCATTAATCAAATCGGCTAAGCTTAGCAATGCCGCTGATTTTTTTTGATCACTGAGACGCATCAGACTGCGTGATGCTTCACGGGCTTGTTTACCTAATTGGCGCAAATAGTCCTGTACGGACAAGTCGGAAGAGTGAGTAGACTGAGTGTTCATAAGGCGATTAAGTAGTTGAAATTTAAAATATAATGATAAAAATGGCTATACCGTTTGAGGATTAACGATTTTTAGTGCGAGCCGTAGCAGCTCTTGCCAGGGATCGTTTAAGCGCCCCTCCACTGGGATACCCTTTAAAATGCGATCCACATCATGTGCATGTTGAATCAAGCCCATCAGCTGCATTAAGCTTAAGCGTTCTAGTGCCTGTAAAATCAAGTTTGATTTGGGTGGGCGTAGATAGAGCGAGCGTAGTTGGCTTGACGGGTTTAAGCCCTTGGAACGAGCCACGGCTAAGTGATATAGATGACGAATATCTATCATCATAAAACCCAGGATCAAAGGCAGGGCTTCACCTTCGGCCGCCAAGCCCTCAATAATCCGTCGGGTGCGAGTGGCATCCCCCTGCAGCATGGCACTACTGAGTGACATCACATCAAAACGTGCCACATCTTGAATCGATTGTTGAATCGCTTCAAAGCTAATGTCACCCTCGGGATACATCAGACCGAGTTTGATGATTTCCTGATGAGCGGCAAAGAGATTGCCCTCTACACGATCCACAATCCACGCTAGCGTTTCTCTGTCAACACGTTGCTGTTGGCGTTTTAAACGCTCGCTAATCCAAGCCGGGAGTTGCTCTCGTTGAATAATCGGTAATTCATAAACCTCGGCTGCTGCGGAAAGGCTTTGCCACCATTTTGCTTTTGTCGTCTGAAAATCTAATTTCGGTAAGCTGATAATGACCACCGTATCCACCAAACGTCCTTGCCTGACTTCCTCGGCTAAACGTATTAAGGCCTGAGCGCCTTTGGTGCCGGGCTTACCGGTGGGGATGACGAGCTCCAGAATTTTACGTTCCGCAAATAGTGACAGGCTTTGGGTAAACTCCTCAATCACACCCCAATCGTCGGTGGCGCTAAGGCTAAGCGAACTACGTTCGCTGTAATCATGCTGTTGCGCCCAATGTCGGAGCGTATCGACGCTTTCAATTCTTAACAGCAGTTCATCACCGACCACACAATAGAGTGGTGCCGGTGCTGCTTGCAGATTGATGGTAGCAGGATTAAACTTGGCCATTAATGCGTGTGTAATGCTCGATAACGCTGAATTACCTCATCTGAGGTAATTCGTTGCAAAATAGAATTAGCGATATTACGCTCCATATCGGCATAAAGTTGTTGCATTTCAGCCGCTTTGGCGTCGGCATTATCCTCATCATAGGGTAATAAACGTAGACTGGAGAGGGTGGTTGGCTCTAATAAGCTATTCCCAGCACTATCAACTAGGGTAAAGCTGATGTAGAGGCCTAATTCGTATTCCTCTACCTTACCGTCTACCGTCAGTGATACCTCTTTGCGAGTACGGCGATTATTAAGTTGTAATAATCGTACTTCGGACGCTTCGGCCGTGTCGACAATTCGGGTATGCGGTGAGTTGGCACGGATACCACGAATAATCTGGCTGCCAAAAGAGCTCTGGCTATTGATGTTGGTATATAAACTAGTAAAGGGCAGGGGCGTAGCGCCACGCAGCTTAAAGCCGCATGCTGCCAGACTCACCACCAACATCAGGAGTACTAAAAAAGCAGCCGCTTGCTTAACGGTGGGTGCTAAAGCTTGAGCTCTAGCAGCGCTCAATCGCTGATAACTCATGCTTATCCTACCACGTTCACTAATCGTCCCGGCACCACAATGACCCGCTTAATCGGACGCCCCTCAAGGAAGCGCTCAACCGCCTCATGTTCACGTGCTGTTTGTTCAATCAGCGCTTGATCGGCGTCATTAGGCACCATCATGGAACCGCGTAATTTACCATTAATCTGTAGCACTAACTCGATTTCATCAGCCACTAGTGCCGCTTCATCCACGACTGGCCATGGTGCATCCAGTAAATCACCATAAGTCTCGGCAAAACCCAGGGCGCGCCAGAGATGCCAAGTAATATGTGGCACCACCGGATAGAGCATACGTAAAAGAATTGATACCGATTCACGAATTGCGTGCTGCGCCAACTCACCTGCTGGCAATTGCGCCGCTTCTAATGCATTTAACAACTTCATATTCGCCGAGACGACAGTATTGTACTGAATTCGGCTATAGTCATAATCCGCTTGCTTTAAGAGTGAGTAAGTCTCAAGACGTAAGTCTTTGATGGCTTGCGCCAGCTCCTCTTGAGCCGCCCAGTCGATGTTATCTTGAGCCTGTCGAATCTCATCTTGGTGCTTGTAGCAATAATTCCAAAGGCGACGTAAAAAGCGGTTGGAGCCGTCCACGCCACTTCCAGACCACTCAAGTGTTTGCTCCGGTGGGCTCGCAAACATCACAAATAAACGTGCTGTGTCTGCCCCCATGGTATCAATTAAGTGTTGTGGATCAATACCATTGTTTTTGGATTTGGACATGGTGCCGATACCGTCGTAGCTGATCTCGGAGCCATCACTTTTTAATTTGGCACCAATGATATTACCCTTGGCATCTAAGATATTGTCCACCTCGGAAGGGGCAAAATACTCAATGCCACCAAGTGCATTGCGGCGTGAATATATATGGTTGAGTACCATTCCTTGGCACAACAATTTAACAAATGGTTCGTCATACGCTAAGAGACCCATGTCGCGCATCACTTTGGTCCAGAAGCGTGCATAAAGCAGGTGCATCACCGCATGCTCAATCCCGCCGATATACTGATCCATCGGCATCCAGTAATTATTGCGCTCATCTACCATGGCTTCGTGATTGGCAGCGGAGGCATAGCGCATAAAGTACCACGAAGAGTCCACAAAGGTGTCCATGGTGTCAGTTTCACGCTTGGCATCTGCGCCACAACAAGGGCACGTTACCTGCAGGAACTCCTCACATTTATTTAAGGGGTTACCACTACCATCGGGAATAAGATGCTCCGGTAATACCACTGGTAGATCCTTTTCAGGCACTGGTACTGGACCGCAACTAGGGCAGTGAATAATAGGAATAGGGGTGCCCCAATAACGTTGGCGGGAAATACCCCAATCACGAATGCGCCAAGTGACTTTTTTCTCACCTAATTGCTTGGCTACCATCAAGTCGGCGATTTTATCGACTGCTTCACTAATGCTGAGACCGTTGTATTCGCCGGAATTGATCAGCTTGGCCCCTTCTTTGTCCGCATACCAGTCCTGCCATTGTGTCGTCGAATAGGCGCGGCCCTCAATATCAATGACTTGCACAATCGGTAGTTGGTACTTCAGTGCAAAGGCAAAGTCACGCTCATCGTGCCCCGGTACGGCCATAACAGCGCCGTCACCATAGCTCATTAAGACATAGTTACCAACCCAGACCTCAATGTTGTCGCCGGTAATAGGGTGAGTGACATAGAGACCGGTAGGCACACCTTCTTTTTCTTTGGTCGCTAAATCTGCTTCGCTGGTGCCACCTTTAATTGCTTCTTTAATAAACGCGGCAACCTTGTCATCACGTCGCGCCGCTTCAACCGCCAATGGGTGCTCCGGTGCCACGGCGCAGAAAGTCACCCCCATAATGGTATCAATACGCGTCGTAAAGACGTACAGACGGCCGTCTTGAATCAACTGATTAGCGCCATCACGAATGTCATGAGTAAAGGCAAAACGCACGCCCTCACTGCGACCAATCCAGTTTTCCTGCATCAAACGGACCCGCTCAGGCCAGCCGTCTAAGTGGTTTTTGGTGTAATCCAGTAGCTCCTCGGCGTAATCAGTGATTTTTAAGTAATAGCCGGGAATCTCACGCTTTTCAACTAAGGCTCCAGAGCGCCAACCGCGACCATCAACCACCTGCTCATTCGCTAAGACGGTTTGATCGACAGGATCCCAGTTAACCACTTGGGTTTTACGGTAGGCAATGCCTTTTTCCAACATTTTAAGAAAAAGCCATTGGTTCCAGCGATAGTATTCTGGATCGCAAGCACACATTTCACGAGACCAGTCAATGGCTAAGCCCATGGACTGCATCTGCTTTTTCATATAGGCAATATTATCGTAAGTCCATTTTGCAGGTGATACCTTGGATTTGATGGCGGCATTTTCCGCAGGCATACCAAAAGCGTCCCAGCCCATCGGCATCAAGACGTTATAGCCGCGCATTCTGAGTTGGCGTGCCATGACGTCATTGATGGTGTAGTTCCTAACATGACCCATGTGGAGCTTACCACTAGGATAGGGCAACATGGAGCAAGCATAGAATTTAGGTTTTTCTTCGCCGGCGGCGTTTTTGGTGCCCTCTACCACACGGTAGACATCGTGTTCTTGCCAAATGGTCTGTGCTTCTTTTTCAACAGCAGAAGCATGGTAATGTTCTTGCATAGATAGACTTCTAGAGAGAATAGTGATCAAAGTTAGCGTTTCTTAGCTGAAAAAAGCAGTTATAATTGAGGCTGCTTTTCCTGCTAGCGCTGATTGCATGCTTAATCAGCCTAAGTAAATACTTCATTATACCCTTGATTGGCTTTTTTACGGTTCTTTATCCGGGGTGTGAATAATCAATAATACTGACTATGACTCTTCAACGTTCCGCACACTTTTATCGTTTTACCCTTTGTGCTCTGATGGCTTTGGCGCTGACTGCTTGCAAGACCAAGCCTATGTATACCGAGGGTGATGTGCATTTTGAGCTTACTTGCGTTGAGGCTGATGCGATGGTGTGTGAGCAGGGTTTACGTGAAGCTTGCGCTAAGTATGAGGGGGAGGTGGTCGCTGTTGAGGTGCGTCGTGAACGCTATGTTAGTGAAGCCTTGAAAGCTGAGCTACGCAGTCAGGGGATACAGGCTCAATCGGTACATTTGATTTGTCGTCCGCCAGCTCAAGAGCAGGAGGACATTGCGCGCCAGGGTAGCACGCACCCTGATAATTCAGCCGCCGCCCAGCGTGATAATCTGAGCGGTCCACTGAATCTGGATCCGAATGCTAAGAATGAGCCTGAGGAGGCGCCCTAACAAGCACCTGCTGAATGGGTCTTAGCGTAAGCCAAAGCAGATCGTACTTTGGCAGTATGTTTCATACCTGTCTTCTATATAGGCGACAATTTTCTCCGGCTCATCTTCAATAATAAATAAATCTAAATCAGGTGCAGAGATGTAGCCATTAGCCAGTAGTTGCTGTTTAATCCAATCCACAAGGCCGCGCCAGAACTCACTGCCTACAAAAACGATGGGCGCACGATGCGCTTTGCCTGTTTGTATTAGGGTTAAGGTCTCAAATACCTCATCCATGGTACCAAAGCCACCCGGCATCATAATATAGGCTGCGCTATTCATAAAGAAGGTGGTTTTGCGGGAAACAAAGTATTTAAAATAAAGACTTTCGGACTGGTAAACGTTATCATGCTGCTCATGCGGCAGTTTGATATTGAGACCGATGCTGTGGCCACCCGCTTCAAAACAGCCCTTATTGGCCGCTTCCATCACCCCCGGGCCACCACCAGAAATGATGCTGAAGCCCGCTTGAGCGAGCAATTTACTGATCTCAATGGTTTTGTTATAGTACAAAGAGTCTTTTGCTGTGCGTGCACTGCCGAAAATACTCACGGCCTTATTGATATGCAGTAGGTGTTGTGCTGCGGTCGCCAGCTCCTGAGAAATTTCAGCTACCTGACCATTGACCGTATCAGCTTTTGAAGCTTCGACTTGCTTCATTTCCGTGCGACTGACTTGTTTAGCGTTTTCAGCCTTATCTTCTACTGTAAGATCGGAGTCTACAGTTAAATTTTCTTTATTGATGGACATGAAAAAAACCTTATTACTTGTTGATGGCTCAAGCTATTTATATCGCGCATTTTTTGCGATGCCGAACCTACGGAATGCCCTGGGTGAGCCCACCGGGGCAATCTACGGCGTCATGAATATGATGCGCAAGATAAATCAAGATTATAATCCTGATTATATGGCTTGCGTCTTCGATGCTAAGGGTAAAACCTTTAGAGACGATATCTATAAAGAGTATAAAGGTAATCGGCCACCCATGCCCGATGATTTACGTTCTCAGATAAAACCGATTCACGATGCCATCCGTGCCATGGGTTGGACGGTGATTGCGGTCGAGGGGGTTGAGGCCGACGATGTGATTGCTACCCTGGCCAAAAAAGCCACGGATAACGGCATTGAATCGATTATCTCCACCAGTGATAAGGACATGGCGCAACTAGTGAATGAGCACGTCACCTTAATTGATACCATGAGTAATCAGGTGATGGATATTGAGGGAGTCAAGGCGCGTTATGGTGTCAAGCCGGAGCAGATCATCGACTATTTAATGTTGATGGGGGACACCTCAGATAATATCCCTGGGGTACCTAAGGTAGGTCCTAAAACCGCTGTTAAATGGCTTGAGGAATACGGTACCTTGGATAGTATCATCGCACATGCCGATAACATCAAGGGGGTGGTAGGCCAAAATTTGCGTGAGTTTATTCCCACCTTTGAAATGACGCGCCGCTTGGTCACGATTAAAGATGATTGCGATTTACCGGAGGCCATTGATACGCCGGACGATCTCCGTCCCTTGGCGCAGGACAAAGCCACTTTAATTGATATTTTTCAAAAATACGGTTTCCGCACCTGGTTACGTGAATTAACTGGTGATCCAGAAGCGATTCCGGCGCAGGATGCGAGGGTTGAGGCTGATGTGGTGCCTGCAGCACCAGCAGTGATTGACTATCAAACCGTCACCACTGAAGCACAACTAAAGGATTTGCGTGCTGTGCTTCAGCAGGCTGAGATAGTGGCTTTGGACACGGAAACCGATGGTCTTTACTCAATGGCTGCCCGCTTGGTTGGCTTGTCCATGTCAGTTAAGCCGGGTCAGGCCTGGTATATTCCGGTCGGGCATCAAAGCTCGGTGTTGGACGAGCAACAGCAGCAACTGAGTAAAGCATGGGTGTTAGAACAGCTGCGCCCTTGGCTAGAAAGTGAGCAAGCTAAAAAGGTGTTGCAAAATGCCAAATTTGACACCCATGTGTTAGCAAATGAGGGTGTACGATTAGGCGGTATTCAGCATGACACCATGCTGATGGGCTATGTGCTGGATTCCTCGAAGCGAGTCGGCATGGAGGAGCTGATGCAGCGTTACTTAGGGCGCAGTGGCATTAGCTATGAGCAGATTTGTGGCAAGGGCGCCTCAGCCATTAGCTTTGATCAGGTAGCGATCGAGAAGGCCGCCGAATACGCCTGTGAGGATGCAGATGTAACCTTACAGTTAATGCAGGTGATGCTGCCCTTAATTGAGGCGGAGCCAGGTTTTAAGCGTATTTATGAGCTAGAAATGCAGGTTTCCCCGGTGTTGACCACGATTGAGCGTAATGGGGTTAGGGTTGATGAAAAATCCTTAAATGAACAAAGTCGTGCCTTTGCTGAGCGTCTTGATGAATTGGAACAAGAAGCGCATGCGATGGTGGGGGAAGCCTTTAATCTGAATTCACCACGGCAACTGGGCGAGATTTTCTTCGAGAAAATGGCTTTGCCAGTCATTAAAAAAACACCCAAGGGTGCTCCCTCAACCGATGAGGAAACGCTTAACCGCTTAGCCGAGGACTATCCTCTCCCTAAACTTATTCTTGAATATCGTAGCCTTGCTAAATTGAAGTCTACTTATACTGATAAGCTACCCGCCATGATTTGGCCGGCGACCGGACGAGTGCATACGAGTTATTCCCAAGCTTCCGTGGTAACGGGACGTCTCTCCTCATCGGATCCAAATCTGCAAAATATTCCGGTGCGTAGCGAGGAAGGACGTCGTATTCGCAGGGCTTTTATTGCAGAACCGGGCAAGGTGATAATGGCGGCGGATTATTCACAAATCGAATTGCGCGTGATGGCACATATTTCTGGCGACGAGGGCTTACGCAAAGCCTTTGCGGAGGGTCAAGATATTCACCGCAGTACGGCAGCGGAGATTTTCTCGCTAGCTAGTATCGATGAGGTGACTGCCGATCAGCGTCGCTCAGCTAAAGCAATTAACTTTGGGCTGATATATGGTATGGGCGTATTTGGTTTGGCTAAAACGTTGGATATTAGCCGAGATGCAGCGAAGCTTTATATTGATCGTTATTTTGCGCGCTATCCAGGCGTTGCTGATTATATGGAGCGCATTAAACAAGAAGCGTTGGAGCAGGGCTATGTAGAAACCGTTTTTGGTCGACGTTTCTGGTTTAAAGAAATTCAGGGCGCCAAGGGACCGCGTCGAGCCAATGCTGAGCGTCAAGCCATTAATGCGCCAATGCAGGGCACGGCGGCCGATTTAATTAAAATGGCAATGGTTGCCGTACAAAAATTTATTGATGAGAAAAAGCTTAAGAGCTTAATGATCATGCAGGTGCATGATGAACTTGTCTTGGAAGTACCCGAAGCTGAAAAAGACTTAATGCGTCAAGCCTTGCCCGAATTAATGAGTGGTGTGGCTGAACTCAGCGTACCTTTGATCGCTGAAGTGGCGGTGGGTGAAAATTGGCGTGATGCCGAGTAAATGGCAGGCAGTTGATGGTATTGCTGTGAGATGAAATTAGGGTTCAGTAAGCGCCGTTGCGACTTTTAGTAGATTAAAAAGCACCGTCTTAATCTGATTTGAGACGGTGCTTGCACTGATTAGTTACTTAAGGCTTGGATACGCACTGCTAATGGCGGGTGCGTGGCAAATAAATTTGCCATTTTGACATGATTGGAAATGCCTAAGGCCTGAATGTTTTTGGGTAATTCACCTTCTTGCATTTGCTGCAAGCGCTGTAAGGCCTTGATCATGGAACGTGGTGTGCCCATCAATTGAGCTGCCCCCGCATCTGCTCTGAATTCACGTTGACGTGAGAACCAGGCCACGATAATTGAGGCCAATAGACCAAACACAAGCTCTAAAACAATCACGGTAATAAAATAACCGGGACCTGTGCCTTCACGGTCATTCTTAAAGACTGCACGGTCGATAAAGAAGCCCACCACTCGCGCTAAGAAGATGACGAAGGTATTTACCACCCCTTGAATCAGGGTCATGGTCACCATATCGCCATTTGCCACGTGCGCAATCTCATGGCCTAGTACGGCGGCGACCTCTTCCTCATCCATGCTTTGTAATAAACCAGTGGACACGGCAACCAGGGCATCGTTTTTAAAAGCACCGGTGGCAAAAGCATTGGGTGCGCCCTCATAAATCGCCACTTCTGGCATACCGATACCAGCACGTTGGGCGAATTGTGCTACGGTTTCCACCAACCAGGCCTCTTGGCGATTCGCTGGCTGTTGTGGATTGATGACCCGTGCCCGCGTGCTCATTTTAGCCATGGGCTTACTCAGCAGTAGAGAAATAATCGAGCCAGTAAAACCGACAATCAAGGCAAATATGAGTAGGGCAGTGTAATCAATCCCCTGCTCAGACATCCAACGGTTTAAACCGAAGAGGCTAGTCGTAATTGACAGCACTAAAATAATTGCCAAGTTTGTTGCAAGAAATAAAACGATTCGCATCATAGGATTTTCACTTTTAATAGGTAGGAAAAGGGATAAAATTAATCGTAAATTTTAGGTGCATACGCTTCACAATGGCAAGCACCAAATGTTATCTAAATGTCAGCTTTTAGCTATTGTTAAGGATTTTCTATGCATTCCTTTTGGATGTTATTAGCATCGTTGATGTTTGCTTGTATGGGGGCGGCGGTTAAGTTTCTCGGTGGTTTGCAGGTGCCCTTAGCGCTGACAATTGTGGCCCGCGGTCTGCCCTCCGTGATCTTGATATTTGTATGGGCAGTGGTTACCAAGCATTCGCTAAAGCCGCTTAGCTATAGATTACACTTTTTGCGTAATCTATTTGGCGTGACGGCCTTAAGCTTGGTGTTTTACTGCTATACGGTGCTACCACTAGCAACAGCGACCACCTTAAACTACTCTTCTTCTATATTTATAGGCTTATGGGTCTTTATCAAGGGGGTTGAGGGAAAAAGGGATTGGTTTCGCTTGTTTACCTGTCTGCTGGGCTTTGCCGGTGTGCTTTTGGTATTGAGACCGAGTTTTTCTGAGGACCAGTTAATTGCGATTGTGATGGGTTTGGGCTCAGCGGTATGTGCAGCGGTGGCAATGATGCAACTGCGTTCATTAGGGCAATTGGGTGAATCGACTTGGTTGACCGTCTTTTATTTTGCGGTGGTGGTGACAACCGTTGGTTTAGTCTCGCTTGATCGTAATGATCTGCAAGGGCTCTCAGCACAGGCATGGGCCGCTTTGCTGGTGGTGGGCTTAAGCGGCTTGGTGGGGCAGCTTTGTATTACTAAGGCTTATGGTTCAGGTTCACCGATTTTATCAGCGGTGCTGCAGTATATGACCATTGTTTTTGCTGTCTTTTTAGGGGTGCTGTTTTGGGAGGATGTGCCGGACCTGTGGGTTTGGCTCGGTATTTTAGGTGTGATTGGCGCCGGTGCTTTGTCAGCATGGGCTACCATGCTTAACGTTCGTAAAGCGAGTGCCTCGCAAGCATTGAGAGAGTAATTCTTAAGGAGACGCATTGTTTTAGCGTGTTTTGGAATAATCTTGTCTATACTAAAGCAATAATGATAAGAGCAATCCATTTTTAAAGGAGACCACCATGAACCCCTTGATTTCAGCCGCTGATTTAAAGACCTTGTTAGACAGCAAAAGTGATGCCAGCAAAGTGCATCTGATTGATGTACGCCACAGTTTACAGGATCCTCAGTGGGGGCGTCGTGCCTATGTAGAAGGGCATTTACCGGGCGCCGTGTTTTTTGATGTGGATAGGGATTTATCCGCAAGTCCTAATGGCACCAATGGTCGTCATCCCTTACCCGAGCGCGCCGAGTTTGCGGCCTTATTAGCAAGTCGTGGTATGCAATCCAGTGATCACTATGTTGTTTATGATGGCAGTAATGGTATTTTTGCTGCGCGTCTGTGGTGGATGTTGCGTTGGGTTGGTTGTGCTCATGTGCAGGTGTTAAATGGCGATATGGCTGCTTGGCAGGCGGTCGGCGGGCAGTTGGAGCAGGGCGCAGTGGCGTATGCGGCGGCCGTTGAATGGCAAGACGCACCGCGTTTGGTCGGTGGTCGGGTCAATGCGGATGAGGTGGAGGTTAATATTCGCCTCAAGGACTTTTTAGTGGTAGATGCGCGTGCAGCAGCACGCTTTAGCGGCGAAGATGGGCAGATGGATGCCGTGGCAGGGCATATCCCCGGTGCAGTGAATCGGCCTTTTAGCGAGAATTTGGAGGCAAACGGTCAGTTTAAGTCAGCTGAGGTGTTGCGCCAGGAGTTTAGTCAGTTATTGGGTGTCCGTCCGCCCAGTGAGGTAGTGGCTCAATGTGGCTCTGGTATCAGTGCTTGTCATAATTTACTGGCAATGGAGGTAGCGGGTCTCAAGGGGGCTAAGCTATATCCTGGTTCTTGGAGTGAGTGGATTAGCGATCCGAAGCGGCCGGTAGCAACCGGTCATTAGCATAGCAGTCACTAGCATAACTAAGCCCATGCGGATAAATTGCATGGGCTTAGCAGTGACTTATTTTATCTGCATCATGCCTTTATACCACTGATGGAAGTGGAGCATACCATCTTCCATCGGTGATTGATAGGGACCTGATTCCTGCACCCCGCGCTCCATCAGCGCTAGACGACCGGCATCCATGCGCTCAGCGATCTCATCATCTTCAATGGCGGTTTCCATATAAGCGGCTTTTTGTGCTTCAATAAAATCGCGTTCGAAGGCACGGATTTCTTCAGGATAGTAAAACTCCACCAGATTAAGCGTTTTTTGTGGACTCACCGGGTAGAGCGTTGACAGTACTAAAACGTGTGGATATCACTCAATCATTTGCGTGGGGAAGTAGGTGACCCAAATCGCACCGAAATCGGGGGCGGTGCCACCACGGAACGCTAATAACTCATCATGCCAACGCTGGTAGGCGGCCGAACCTGGATTAGCTAGGGCTTGATGTACCCCGACTCGTTGCGAGCTGAAAAACTCGCCATAGTCCCAACGCAAGTCGGAGCAGGTAACAAACTGACCTAAACCTGGATGAAAGGGCTCCACATGGTAATCTTCAAGATACACTTCAATGAAGGTTTTCCAGTTGTAGTTACATTCGTGGACTTCCATATGGTCGAATTGATAGTCGGAGAAGTCAAACTCCTCTAGGCTAAGTAGTGCCGCCATATCGGCGCCGGGATCACGCGGTCCCTCATAAAGCATGCCATTGACATTTTTAAACTCAAAGCGACTTAAGTTTTTACAGCTGGGTTGCTCATTAAAGTGTGGTGCGCCCAGTAACTGGCCCGATTTGTCGTAGGTCCAGCGGTGTAGTGGACAGACAATATTGCCGCCAGTTGCTTTCAAATTACCGCGATTGTTGGTGGGATCCGTGACATTACCCGCCTGACCACCTAGCATAATGGCTTGTCGATGACGACAGACATTCGATAATAACTCTAGACGGTCGCCATTACGAAGTAGGATGCGTCCAGCATTATCTTGAGCTAAAGCGAACCAGTCACCATTTTCGGGCACATAGGATTCGTTAGCAATATAAATAGCACTATTTTTAAAGATAAGCTCTTGCTCCTTGGCAAACACCTCATCATCAAAATAGTAATTAACAGGAATATCGGCTTCGGCAATGAGCTGTTGAGAAGCTTGTCGGATTTTATCGTTCATCAGAACCCCCCGAATGATAAGAAGAAAATTAAGAAGACCGACTCACCAAGGGTCATGAGTCGATAAATTGCTGTGTTTGAAAAGCAAAAATAAGACCAAAAATTATAAGGTTTTTTAATCATCTAAGCCATTGTTCATTGCTAATTTTGAAAAATAGCGACAAAAAGCACGGATTTTCGTACAATGTTGGATTAGTGAAATTTTAGGAGGCTGAGGTGTCTGAGGACAAATCAGTTTTGCACGTTGAGCAGCAGGAATTGCCCGAGCAATTTGAAGTGGCGATGAAGGAATTACAGGCCATTGTTCAATCGATGGAGAATCAAGTCTTGTCGCTAGATGAGGCGCTCAAAGCCTATGAGCGCGGTATGTTACTAAGTCGTATTTGTCAGCAGAAGCTGGATGATGCACAGCTGCAGGTTCAGGTATTGCAGGACAATCAGCTGAGACCTTTAGCACAAGCTGAGCAAGACGGTGAGGATGAGTAAATGAGTCAGGAGTTATCCTTTGACCATTGGTTAAGTGCGTATGTAGTACCGACGATGGAGTCCTCCTTGGAGCAGGCTTTGACGGTAGTGGATGAGAGTCCTTATCTGGCCGGCTTGCACGAGGCGATGCGTTACGCTGCGCTCTCCGGCGGTAAGCGTATTCGTGCGGCTTTAGTGTTGGCGGCCGGTGAGGTAGCGCATCCTAGTGAGCAGGTTGAGCAGTCGAAAAAGGCCTTAATCGCAGCGGCTACAGCGGTAGAGTTAATTCATGCCTATTCGCTAGTGCATGATGATATGCCCTGTATGGATGATGATGAGTTACGTCGCGGTAAGCCCACCGTCCACGTTAAATACGGTGAGGCGAATGCCTTATTAGTGGGTGATGCGCTACAAAGTCTTGCTTTTGAAGTGATTGCTACCATGCCAGTGGCGCCAGCCCTAGTGATTAAGGCGATGCAGCAGTTAGCCATCGCTTCCGGTAGTCGCGGTATGGTGGGTGGTCAGTATATGGATCTGGCTTCCGTCGATCAGCAGATTAGCAAAGCGCGCCTTAAGTTGATGCATCAGCTTAAGACTGGCGCCTTGATTCAAGCGAGTGTGCTCTTGGGTTCAATTACCGTAGCGACCAATTACGAGGATCATTCTGCGCTTAAAGGCTATGCCGAGAAGTTGGGTTTAGCGTATCAGGTGGTGGATGATATTTTAGATGCGACGGCTGATACCAGTGTATTGGGTAAGACAGCTGGCAAGGATGAGCAGGATAATAAGCCCACCTATGTCAGCATGCTAGGTTTGTCAGAGGCCAAGGACTATGCCGCAGCCCTGCATCATGAAGCGTTGGAGGCGATCCGTCCATTGGGATCACGTGCTGAGCGATTAAGAGCTTTAGCGGATTTGATTATTCACCGTCAAAGCTAGGGATTGTTATGAATAAGTTCTTAAGCAAAATTGAGTCCCCGGATGATTTAAGAAGGCTTAATCGCTGTCAATTACCTGAGCTGGCGCAGGAGTTGCGTCAGTATATCCTAGAGTCGGTCGCAAATACCGGCGGTCATCTTTCATCCAATTTAGGCACGGTGGAGTTGACCATTGCCTTACACTATCTTTTTAACACGCCCGACGATCGTTTGATTTGGGATGTGGGGCATCAGGCTTATGCGCATAAGGTCTTAACCGGGCGTCGTGATGAATTACCTTTTATTCGACAGCAACATCACATTTCTGGTTTTCCTAAGCGTTCTGAATCAGTGTATGATGCCTTTGGTACGGCACATTCCTCGACCTCAATTTCGGCGGCCCTTGGCATGGCAGTGGCAGCGCGTAATCAGGGTCTGACTAAGCGACAGCATATTGCCGTGATTGGTGATGGTGCAATGACCGCTGGCATGGTGTTTGAAGCGATGAATAATGCCGGTGATACGCGTGACATTAATTTGCTGGTGGTGCTAAATGATAACGATATGTCCATTTCGCCACCGGTGGGTGCGCTAAATAAGTATTTCAGTCGTTTGATTTCTAGTGGCTTGCCATTTTATAAAGAGGCAAGTGATATGAGCAAAGTGGTGCTTAAGCAGTTGCCTGAGCCGATGGCGGAGTTTGCTCGTCGCTTTAAGGGGCATGTCAAGGATCAGGCCAAAAGCTTCATGGGGGCCAATACCTTATTTGAGGAATTCGGTTTTAATTATATCGGTCCCATTGATGGGCATGATCTAGGGGCTTTATTGCCAGTATTGGATAATGTCAGACGTTTAGGCGGCTTGCAGTTTGTGCATGTGATTACCAAAAAAGGGCAGGGTTACGGACTAGCAGAGCAGGATCCTGTGCTTTATCACGGTCCTGGTAAATTTAATCCTTCCGAGGGGATCAAGGCCTCAACTGCCCCTAGTAAACAGACCTTTACCCAGGTCTTTGGTCAGTGGCTCTGTGATATGGCGGCGAGCGACCAGAGGCTCATCGGCATTACGCCAGCGATGCGGGAGGGCAGTGGTTTAGTCGAATTCGAAAAGCGTTTTCCCGAGCGTTATTTTGATGTGGGCATTGCAGAGCAGCACGCCGTCACTTTTGCCGCTGGTTTAGCCTGTGAGGGCTTAAAGCCAGTGGTGGCGATTTATTCTACCTTTTTACAAAGAGCCTATGACCAGTTAATTCATGATGTGGCTTTGCAAAATCTGGACGTCACCTTTGCTTTAGATCGTGCCGGTATCGTCGGTGCCGATGGTGCTACGCATGCGGGAAATTATGATATTGCTTACTTGCGTTGTATTCCTAATATGGTGATTGCGACGCCTTCAGATGAGGCAGAGTGCCGACTTTTATTAAGTAGCTGTTATCAATACGATGGGCCGGCCTCTGTGCGTTATCCGCGGGGAGCAGGGATTGGTGCGGAGACGACGAATGAGTTGCAGTGCGTCGCACTTGCTAAGGCGGTGACGCGACGCCAAGGGTCAAGGATTGCGCTGCTCGCCTTTGGTCCGTTATTGCATGAGGCGCAGCAAGTTGCTGCCAAGCATGACCTTAGCTTGATTGATATGCGCTTTGTTAAGCCACTGGATGAGGAGTTACTGCTTGCCTTAGCTGAATCGCATCAAGCCTTTGTCACACTAGAAGAAGGGGCTTTGATGGGGGGTGCTGGCAGCGCGGTGATAGAATTCCTTAATCAGCATGATATAAATTTACCGGTCTTGCAATTAGGCTATCCGGACCTATTTATCGATCATGGTGAGCAAAACGCCTTGCGTGCGGACTTGCAGTTAGATGCCAAGGGCATTGAACAGTCGGTAGAACAGCGCTTTGCTGAGCTTTTAAAGCCTTAGTGTCAGCACATAGCTGCTTAGCTTTTATTTGTAGGAATTAAATGAAATTAACTGAATCAACAGCTGCTGTGATGCCTGATGTGCAGGGCAGCACGGATTTGCGACGTATCCAGATTGATCGTGTGGGTGTGCGCAAAGTAAAGCATCCATTGACAATAAAAAATGGCCAAGGGGATGTTTTGGCTACGGTGGGTATGTGGGAAACAACGGTGTTATTGCCTGCTACTGAAAAAGGCACTCATATGTCGCGTTTTATGGGCTTGATTGATGAGTACCACGCTCAGGGCATGGATGCGACATTGTTTAAGCAAATGGCGACTGCAATGCTACCCCTCTTAAATGCCGAGGAGGGTGAAATTCGCGTGATTTTCCCTTACTTTATTACTAAAAAAGCACCAGTTAGTGGTGTGGCTAGCATGATGGATTATGAAGTCACGTGGACAGCTATCGCTACCACTGACGGCGTGCGCTTGATTACCGAGGTGGTGGTGCCAGTCATGAGCCTGTGTCCTTGTTCTAAAGCGATTTCCGACTATGGAGCGCATAATCAGCGTTCCCATGTGACGGTCCGCTTAGAAGCAGGCAGTGACTATGTATTAGATGACTTAATTCGCGCCATCGAAGAGCAGGGTTCGAGTCAGTTGTGGGCGTTACTAAAGCGTCCGGATGAAAAGTATGTGACGGAGTATTCCTACGATAATCCGAAATTCGTTGAGGATCTGATCCGTGATGTGGCACTTCGTCTACACCAATGGCCCGGCATGATCGCTTATCGTGTTGAGGTGGAAAATTTCGAATCCATTCATAATCATTCGGCCTATGCCATGCTTGAGGGCAGGGCTGAATCATGTCGCTAAGGCTGTTGGCGGTGCTTAAGCATCGCTCAGTCGCTGAAAAAATACACAAAAGCCACAGATATCAAGCGGTTATCTCATAAGGGCTTGATATATAGCGATTAAATCTATATAATTATCGATTTCTTGCTCGATCTTTTAGTGAAGTGGTCACTAAGTTTTAAGATTAAAACCACCTCATCAGAGACGGGCTTTTTATGTAAAGCTTTTTGCATATAGGGGCTTTACTAAATATCCATAGGAGTTAATATGCGTCACTATGAAGTAGTGTTTATCGTGCACCCTGATCAGAGCGAGCAGGTGCCGGCCATGGTTGAGCGTTATCAAGCCATGATTACTGAAAAGGGTGGTAAAATCCACCGTCTAGAGGACTGGGGTCGTCGTCAATTAGCTTACCCTATTCAGAAGTTAGTTAAAGCACACTATATTTGCATGAATATTGAGTGCGGTTTAGACGTGTTAGATGAGTTAGAGCATTCTTTCCGCTATAACGATGCGATTCTACGTAACCTCATCATCAAAACTGACAAGGCCATTACTGAGCCATCGATCATGATGAAGTCAGTTGAGCGTGATGAAGCTCGCAAATCCGCTGCTGCAGACGACAGCGCTGCTGCAGATGATGATGTTGAGCTCGAAGAAGTCGACGAAGACGAAGAGGAAGAAGCAGAGGAGTAAGCTCCTTTGTTTGTCGGTTTGCTATTAGCTACAAGCCGCTAGCATGAATAGGGTTCAATTACGGCTTCTCCTGAGCGAGGTTCAACCATTGCGCTATACGCCAGCCGGTCTCAGTGTGTTAGATTTAGTATTGAGACACCAATCCGAAGTGATAGAGGCAGCGCATCCAAGGCAGTTAGACTTTGAATTGGAAGCCAGAGCAATTGGCGAAGTCGCCGAGGCTTTAAGTAGACTTGAATTGGGTAGTTTTATAGAAGTTGAGGGCTTTTTAAATAGTACTCGCAAAGACTCCCGCAGATTAATACTGCATATTCAACGCTTTACAGTCGTAGCAAGCAATTCGATTATCGTATAGTTTTAAAGAATATCGGGATTAGTATCCCAACCATATTTATAGGTAATTAGCATGGCACAAGCAAGAAGAGGAAGAGACAGAAAAAGTCGTTTTCCACAGCAAAATCCATTATTTAAACGTCGTAGATTCTGCCGCTTTACAGCAGCAGGTGTAGAACAAATCGATTACAAAGATATCGATACCTTACGCGATTTCATTACTGAAACCGGCAAGGTGATTCCAGCACGTTTAACCGGTACGAAGGCACACTACCAGCGTCAGTTAGATACAGCGATCAAGCGTGCGCGCTTCTTAGCGTTGTTACCATTTACTGACAGTCATAAATAATCAGGGGTGGCAAGATGCAAGTTATTTTATTAGAAACCATCGGTAAGGTTGGTCAATTAGGTGATGTGGTTCGCGTGCGCAATGGTTATGCGCGTAACTACTTAATCCCTCAGGGTAAAGCGCAGCGTGCTACTGATGCTGCTATCAAGGAGTTCGAAGCACGTCGTGCCGAACTTGAAAAGGCTCAGGCCGATCGCGTGGCGGCTGCTGAAGCATTGGCTAATAAACTAGCTGATTACAAATTAGACGTTACTCAAAAAGCGGGTGTTGACGGTCGTTTATTCGGTTCTGTGACCAATATCGATATCGCTCGTTTACTTGAACAAGCTGGTTTTGAGGTGGAAAGAAGTCAAGTACGTATGCCGGACGGTGCGTTAAAAGCAGTAGGTGAGTACCCTGTAACTATCCATTTATATGCAGACATCGCTGCTAACATCACAGTTAACGTGATTGGTGAGATGGCCTAGTTACAATCTCAGTTGAGATTACACTAATCTGTATAAAAATAGCAGTAGCGATATAATCGTTACTGCTATTTTGGTTTTTAATCATCGAGTTTTTTAACGCCTATGTCCAAGCATATTGAGCATCCCTTTATAGACGATTCCGAGCATCCTGTTGAAGCGCAGGGAGTTGATTTGCCTGAGGATATTTTTGCCGAACCCTTTTATGAGGATGCAACGGCAATGTCCATGGTCGAGGTGCAGCACGATGTGATGCCGGCAACGGAGCCGATTGATAGTGCGATGATGAGTATGCCGAGCCAGCCTGATCATGAATTGGATAATTTGCGCTTACCACCGCATTCGATTGAAGCAGAACAATCGGTTTTAGGCGGTTTATTACTTAATAACTTGGCTAATGAGCAGGTTGGTGATGTGCTGGGTGAGGATGATTTTTATCGACACCATCATCGCATTATTTGGCGTCATATTCAAAACCTAATCAGTATGGATCGGCCGGCCGATGTCTTGACCGTTTACGATGCATTAAAGCTCGAAGGTACGGATAAGGAAGTCGGTGGTTTAGTGTATTTAAATGCCTTAGCGCAAAATACCCCATCGGTTTCGAATATTCGCACCTATGCAGAAATTGTTCGTGAGCGTTCGATTCTGCGGCGTTTATTAAGTGCCTCGGATGAGATTGGGACCGCCGCCTTAAATCCTCAGGGTCGCTCAGCGCGTGAGATTCTCGATGAGTCTGAGGCCAAAATCTACCGTATTTCCGAGGATAGCAATAAAAAGAGCGCTGAGTTCGTGGCCATCAGCGATGCAATGCTGGAGGTGATTAATAATTTGACCGAGTTGTCGCAGCGCGGTAGTGACTCGGAGGTGACTGGTACACCTACCGGTTTTATTGATTTAGACGCTAAAACAGCCGGTCTGCATGGTGGCGACTTAACCATTGTGGCGGGTCGTCCTGCCATGGGTAAGACCTCTTTTTCTATGAATATTGTGGAGCATGTGGCCTTGGTTGAAAAAAAACCGGTGCTGGTCTTTTCCATGGAGATGGGGGCGGCTCAATTAGCGCATCGGATGTTGGGTTCGGTAGGCAAAATTGACCAACAACGAATGCGTAAGGGGACCTTGAATAATGAGGATTGGGTCAAGGTAACCCGTGCCGTGGATCGTTTGCAGCATGCGCAAATCTTTATTGATGAAACGCCTGGTCTGAATCCTATCGATTTACGTGCCCGTGCGCGTCGCCTTAGTCGTAAGCATGGTGGTCTAGGCTTAATCGTTGTCGACTATTTGCAATTAATGTCGGGCAGTGGCTTTAGTCGCAATGAGAACCGTGCTAATGAGATTTCAGAGATTAGCCGTTCCTTAAAAAGCCTCGCACGCGAGCTGGATTGTCCGGTGATTGCCTTGTCACAGCTTAACCGTAGTTTGGAAAGTCGCCCCAATAAGCGTCCTATTATGTCTGATCTCCGTGAGTCCGGGGCAATTGAGCAGGATGCGGATGTGATCATCTTTATTTATCGGGATGAGGTTTATAACGAAAACTCACCTGATAAGGGGGTTGCTGAAATTATTATCGGTAAGCAGCGTAACGGTCCTATCGGCACGGTGCGTTTAACCTTTGTGGGTGAACATACTAAGTTCATGAACTACAGCGGTGCTAGCCCAGCCTTTATCGGTGAATAATATAAGGCTCCGCCTGCTATTGCTATATTGACAGGGTGCATGTATAGAGTGCGCTTTCAGTGCCTGGGATCCAAGATCCTAGGCACTTAACTAACGCACCCGTGGGATGTCTTGCCATCGTGTGGTGTAAGCAGGGGAGAGGTAGCGACGTTGCATCGACCAAGTGCGGTTGTTTTGGCTAAGACCTTGACTGCCAAAGCGAATGCTTCCCGGTAGCTGATGATTTAGGCGGTCAATGGTTTGCATCAAATAGCGTCCGCGTATATTTTGCACCTCATCATCGAACAACTGTGTTTGATAGTATTGTGCTGTATAAAAATCACTGAGCATCACACCGGCTTTATAATAGTGATAGCCATCACGCCAAATCCGTTGTAGTAGGCGCAAGGCCAAGGTGATAAATTCTCTACTGTCATCACTGGCTAAAAGCAAATCACCAACGGCACTATTGTAATAATAACGTGTTTCTTGCTTATAGCGGTTGGTTTGAATAAATACACTCAGCTGTTTGGCTTGTTGCTTTTCTTGGCGTAGCTTAGCGACAGCCCGTGCTGTATACTCGCTAACCGCCTGTTGCATTTCTTCTTGCTGAGTGATGCTGCGACCGAAGCTGCGACTACTGATAATCTGCTTTTTCGCTTGCATGTCCTCTAGGTGGAGGCAAGACTCGCCATTAAGCTCACGTACTGTACGTTCTAATACCACGGAAAACTGCTGCCGCACCCAGTCTGGATGTAAACAGGCTAAATCCCATGCCGTTTTAATACCGAGTTGATATAACTGCTGTGAGAGGCGTCTGCCAATGCCCCAAACATCCTCCACCGGCGTGAGCTTTAACAGCTTGTCACGGCGTTCTGGTGCCAATAAGGTCACGACACCGCGGCTTGCAGGATACTTTTTGGCTGCGTGATTTGCTAACTTTGCTAGGGTCTTAGTGGGCGCAATGCCTATCCCGATCTGTATCCCCACCCACTGATCAATGCGCTCACGAATGCGCTGTCCGTAGTGATTAAAATCCGCAATCGACTGGAGCTCAGCCACAGAGGATAGGTCTAAAAAAGCTTCATCAATCGAATACACCTCAATGGCTGGTGCCATTTCGCTCAGTAAGGACATCACCCGCCGGCTGATATCGGCATAAAAGGCGTAGTTCGATGAAAAAAAACTAACGCGGTGTTGCTTAATAAAGTCTTTTACTTTAAAAAATGGTGCTCCCATGGGGATACCTAGTTCCTTGGCCTCCGGAGAGCGAGCCACCACACAACCGTCGTTATTCGACAGGACCACCACAGGACGATGGCGTAAATCCGGTCTGAATAGCTTTTCGCAGCTGGCGTAGAAACTATTGCAGTCAACCAAAGCAAACACTTGCTCAGCGTGCAATAGCGGGCACTGGGTAGTATCTGTAGGACTAGGCATGAGCAGGGCGCAAAGCATGTAAAACGTAGGTTACTACCCCGAATAACTCCAAGGCTTCAGGCTCCTTGAGCAAGATCGGTTGATACTGACGATTACGTGGAAATAACCCGGCTTGTGGACGTAAACGTAGCTCCTTGACAGTGAGCTCACCATAGACCGAGGCAATGACAATATCACCGTGTACTGCATTAAGCGCACGGTCGACCACTAGAATATCACCGCTATGAATCCCCGCCTCAATCATAGAATCACCCTCGCAGCGTACAAAATAGGTCGCCTCAGGATGGCTGATGCAAAGCTCATTAAGATCCAGATGTTGTTCCAGATAGTCTTGGGCGGGCGAGGGGAAACCCGCCGGTATGCGCTCTAAAAATAGTGGTATGGGTTGATGGACGGTCTTAAGCAACTCTGGCGTCAGACTCTCTCCCAAGAAACTCAGCTTCATAGCGATCACTTTTTAAAGATTATACGATATATTAAAATACTGTATAAATATACAGTATATTCAGGCAGGATAGCAATCCTTTCGTCATCGGATTGACATATTAGTAAATTAGAATTAATTGATGCTTGACTGAGTTGGTGTTTTTCAGTTAGCATGATTTTGCAGCTTAAAGACTTCCTAACTTATTGATATATTATAACTTTTATCTCGATTTTGATACTTTATATCTAAAGTATTTTGCTACATCTACGATTAAGGAGTAGACTTTATGGCTATGATGAAAGCAGCAGCATTAATTGCCCCCGGACGTATTGAGCTAGTGGATAAGCCTATCCCCGATGTTGGACCTAATGACGCCTTACTTCGCATTACTACCACCACGATTTGCGGTACCGATATTCATATTTTTAAGGGTGAGTATCCGGTCAAATCGGGCTTAACGATTGGTCACGAACCGGTGGGTATTATTGAAAAGCTCGGTAGTAATGTGCAGGGTTACGAAGAGGGGCAGCGTGTGATCGCTGGCGCTATTTGCCCGACCTTTACCTCTTATCCTTCACAAGACGGCTTCCCTTCGCAGGATGGTTCTTGGATTAAAGAAGACGGTACTTGCTCTTGCCATGGCTATAAGGCCACTGCCGGTTGGCGTTTCGGTAACTGGATTGATGGCACGCAGGCGGAGTATGTATTAGTGCCTGACGCGCAGGCTAATCTTGCCCCCGTGCCAGATAGTTTGGCTGATGAGCAGGTATTAATGTGTCCCGATATTATGTCGACCGGTTTTGTCGGTGCGGAAAATGCCAATATTAAAATCGGTGATTTTGTGGCTATTTTTGCCCAAGGTCCTATTGGTTTATGTGCAACTGCGGGTGCGCGTTTACGCGGTGCTAGCTTAATTATCGCCATTGACGGTAATAACGATCGTTTGGAAGTTGCTAAAAAAATGGGTGCTCACGTGACGCTTAACTTTAAAGAGGTGGACGTGGTTGATGAGATCATGAAGTTGACCAAGGGGCGCGGCGTAGATTCTAGTATCGAATGTCTAGGTTTGCAGTCTACTTGGGAGCAGGCGCTACGTGTACTCAAGCCGGGTGGCACCTTATCTAGTTTAGGCGTTTACTCTGAAGACGTGGTGATCCCGATTAATGCCTTTGCCGCTGGTTTGGGAGATCATACGATTAAAACAGCGTTATGCCCAGGCGGCAAGGAGCGTATGCGTCGTCTACTGAACGTGATTGAGTCCGGTGCGGTCGATTTAGAGCCTTTAGTTACCCATACGCGACCATTGGACGATATTGTTGCGGCTTATGATATGTTCATGAATCAGGAAGACGGTGTTTTGAAAATCGCTATCAAGCCTTAATTAATTGATTTTTATCTGCTTATAGTAAGAAGGCCTGCACAGATAGTGCAGGCCTTCTTACTGTCTTTGCGACTTAAGCGCTAGGCTAAAATAAACTCGGGTAGTCATTTTGTACGACATGACGCACGCGTACGGCATCGGCAAAGCGGGTTAATGTCCCTTCGGCATTAAGTAATACGACGGCTACCGGACGTTTTTCAAACTCGGTGATCATCACTAAGCTCTGACCAGACTCGCGGATATAACCGGTTTTGGAAATATGAATAGACCAGTCATTATTGCGAACTAAGCGATTGGTGTTGCGATACTTTTCCGTGCGACCGTTACTGGTAATCACACTATAGTCATCGCTGGTTGAAAAGCGTTTAATCAAGCTGTCCTTGCCAACTGCACGTAACAAACGGACTAAGTCATTGGGCGTGGAAACATTCATTGGTGATAAGCCGGTTGGTTCCACAAAGCGACTACGAGTCATACCGAGCTGACGAGCGACGGAGTTCATCTCATTCACAAAAGCCGTCATACCGCCGGGGTAGGTGCGACCTAAGGCATGTGCGGCGCGGTTCTCGGAGGACATTAAAGATAATAACAGCATCTCGCGACGACTTAGGGTAGTGCCGACACTTAAGCGAGAGCTGGATTTCTTAACACGGTCAATATCATCTGCGGTGATAGTGATTTTTTCATCTAGTGGTAGACCTGAGCGCGTGATGACTAATGCCGTCAGTAGTTTACTGATTGAGGCAATCGGGCGAATTACATCTGCATTTTTTGAATACAGTACCTGATTGTCATTGAGACCGACCACCAAGGCGATTTCTGAGTTGATAATACCGCCGCCATTGTCCACGGGGCCGATAACCGGTGCATTGCTAAGGCCGTTTAGATTTTGGGCTAATGCATTGCTGGCGCCGAAGCCGCAGCAAAGCGCCAAGAGGGCAGCGCCTGCTCGCTTAGCTAAGAAGGTTTTGTGCAAAGTCAACATAACTATATTTATTAAGGTGTGTTGTTGAGGGGTAAGAGCTTCCTATTATACATAGACACTTATCAAATGTCTTTATTTATTAATAACTTAGCGACTCTTCTTAAGCTCATTTATAGATGTTAATAAATCAGCTTAAGTGATTGAATTTTAAGATGAAATGGTAGTCTGGTGTTTTTTAAATGTTAAAACAAAGACCGCTCTCCGCCTAGATTAACAAAATTTTACAATTTTTTTTGTAAAAAGAGAAACCTACAGTAAACACTCAAAAAAGGCTAAAATACAGCTAATTGTTTTTACCAAGCTTCTGCCGCTCTGTTATGACCATTTTATGTGAGCCAGGAGCTTTTACTCCTTTTTCTTTGATTAGGTAAATCACGTGTCATCTTATTTGATTGTCCCAGGTGCAGTTGCACTACCAGAATCGACTAAAGCTCGTCTTAAGGAGCAGGTTAAAGCCTTAGGTTTAGCGGTTGATAAAATTTTTACGCGTTTTGAACATTATGTGTATAGCGAGGAGCCATTATCTGCAGAGCAACAAGCTGCCGTTATAGAGCTATTAACTCGTGATGCGAAGGTGTTGGAGCCACAAATTGCCAAGCATGATGTGGAATTACGCATTATCCCGCGTTTGGGTACCATCTCTCCTTGGGCTTCTAAGGCCACTGATATCGCCCATAATTGCGGTCTTGACAGCATTATACGCATTGAGCGTGGCATTCATATGGTGGTGACGCCAGAAAAGAGTTTTTGGACTGGCAATGGTTTAACACCTGAGAAATTGCAGCAATTTATTAAGCTGATCCATGATCGCATGACGGAAACGGTGGTAATTGGTGATGATTTTGATGCCAAGACCTTGTTTCAAGATCTAGAACCTAAGCCTTTGCGCACTGTGCCTATCTTAGAAGAGGGGGCAGCGGCATTGGAAAAAGTCAATGTCGAATGGGGTTTAGCTTTATCTGAGGATGAGGTGGAGTATTTGCTTAATGCCTTTGTCGGCTTAAATCGCAATCCTACCGACGTGGAATTGATGATGTTTGCCCAGGCCAATAGTGAGCATTGCCGTCATAAGATTTTTAACGCCTCTTGGACGATTGATGGTGAGGCTAAAGAAAAGACGTTATTCGGCATGATTCGTGATACGCATAAGCATAACCCCCGTGGTACGGTGGTGGCTTATGCGGATAATGCCGCCATTATGGAAGGTGCTGAAGCAACACGTTTTTTTGCGACAAAATGTGCTGATGGCGGTTTTTGTTATCAGCCTAAAAAGCGTCTTACGCATACCTTGATGAAGGTGGAGACGCATAATCACCCGACGGCTATTTCTCCTTTTCCGGGAGCGGCAACCGGCGCCGGTGGTGAAATTCGTGACGAGGGCGCAACCGGTCGTGGGGCTAAACCTAAAGCCGGCTTAACCGGTTATACCGTGGCTAATTTACAGCTGAAAAATTTAGCGGAATCGTGGGAAAAGGATTCTCACGGTAAGCCGAGTCGTATTGCTTCTGCCTTAGATATTATGATTGAAGGCCCTTTAGGCGGCGCTGCCTTTAATAACGAATTCGGTCGCCCTAATATCCTCGGTTATTTCCGTACTTTTGAGCAAACCGTCGGCGGTCGTCGTTGGGGTTATCAAAAGCCGATCATGATTGCCGGTGGCTTGGGTAGTATTGACGCAGAGCTTTGCTTTAAAGATCCGATCCCTGACGGTGCTTTGTTGATTCAGTTGGGTGGTCCTGGCATGCGCATCGGTATGGGTGGTGGCGCCGCCTCCAGTATGGCTGCTGGAACTAATACTGAGTCTTTAGATTTTGATTCAGTGCAGCGTGGTAACCCTGAGATTGAACGTCGTGCTCAAGAGGTGATTAATGCGTGTTGGCAATTACTTGAAAATAACCCGATTATTGCTATACACGACGTGGGCGCAGGTGGTTTATCCAATGCCTTTCCAGAGTTGGTAAATGACGCTGGTCGTGGCGCTATCTTTGATCTAGCGCGGGTGCAGCTTGAAGAAAGTGGGATGTCTGCTGCCGAGATATGGAGTAATGAGTCACAAGAGCGCTATGTGATGGCGAGTGCACCTGAAAATTTAGCGCTCTTTGATGAAATTGCTCGACGTGAGCGTTGCCCTTATGCGGTGATTGGTATTGCCACAGAGGAGCGTATTTTGCGTGTGGTTGAGGGCGAGGGTCTGCCAGGTGAAGAGGGCAGCACCAGTTCAGCGCCCGCAACCAAGTTGCGCCCAGTGGATGTGCCGGTTGATGTGATTTTAGGCAAGCCGCCTAAAATGCAGCGTGATGTTAAGAGTGAGCCTTTGGTGCTCGAGCCAATTGATGTCGTTGATTTGGACTTGCGCGAAGTCGCTTTGGCGGTTATGCGTCATCCAACGGTAGCCAGTAAGTCTTTTATCATCACCATTGGTGACCGTAATGTCGGTGGTTTAACCGCACGCGACCAGTTAGTTGGTCCGTGGCAAATTCCGGTTGCGGATTGTGCTGTGACCTTGGCTGATTTTGAACATTTCCATGGTGAAGCCATGTCCATGGGTGAGCGTACACCGCTAGCGATAGTGGACAGTGCGGCTGCTAGCCGTATGGCTATTGCCGAGTCCATTACCAATATTGCGGCAGCCGATATTAAGCATTTGGACGGCCTGAAGCTATCAGCTAACTGGATGGCAGCATGCGGTACCCCTGGTCAGGATGCAGCCCTTTACACTGCGGTAGAGGCTGCGAGTGAGTTTTGTCAGGCCTTGGATATTTCGATTCCAGTGGGCAAGGATTCGATGTCAATGCGCACGGCTTGGAGCGAGCAAGCGGCTGAGGATTCAACTGAACTGCTAGAAAAGGATGTGATCGCACCGGTGTCATTGATTGTGACCGCCTTTGCTCAGGTAGAGGATGTGCGCAAAACATTGACTCCGCAATTAGTTAGCGATGAGGGGCCAACGTCTTTAATTCTGATTGATTTGGGCGAGGGTAAGCAGCGTTTAGGCGGCTCGGTTTTATCGCATAGTATCGGTCAATTCGGTAATGAAGTACCTGATATTGAGGATGCAGACAAACTGCGTACCTTCTTTGCCGTGATTCGTAGTCTGGCAGACGAAGGGGCGATTTTGGCTTATCACGACCGTTCGGACGGTGGTTTATTTGCGACCATTGCTGAAATGGCTTTTGCTGGTCACACCGGTGTGTCAATTAATGTGGATATGTTGACTTTTGACGGTGCGGTGCAGGATTGGGGTGATTATAAAATACGCCCGGAGCAAGTCCGTGTACAGCGTGATGAGAGCACGGTTAAGGCCCTATTCAATGAGGAGCTAGGCGCGGTGATTCAGGTACGTGCCGAGGACCGCGATAAGGTGTTACAGGTATTGCGTGAGGCCGGCTTATCACTATGCAGCCATGCGATCGGTAGCTTAAATGATAAGGATACGATCGAGGTATTCCGTGATGGAGAGCTTATCTTGTCGTATCCACGTGTAGAATTAGGTACTGCGTGGAGTGAAGTGGGTTATGAAATCGCTAAGCTACGCGAAAATCCACGCACGGCGCAGGCTGAATTCGATCGTTGGAAGGACACAAATGATGTCGGTCTACATGCCAAAGTAGATTTTGATCCACAAGAAAATATCTCCTCACCATACATTAATAAAGCTCGCCCTGCGGTAGCCATTGTGCGTGAGCAGGGTTCTAATAGCCAGATCGAAATGGCTTGGGCTTTCCATCAGGCAGGCTTTAGCGTTTACGATGTGCATATGACGGATATTTTAGAAGATCGTATCCATCTGTCCGAGCTGCAGGGTCTTGTTGCTGCTGGCGGTTTTAGCTATGGTGATGTGTTGGGAGCGGGTGAGGGTTGGTCTAAGACGATTCGTTACAATCCTAAGCTATTGGATCAGTTTACGGAGTTCTTTAATCGTCAGGATGTCTTTGCCCTTGGTGTGTGTAATGGCTGCCAGATGATGGCCAGCTTAAGCGATATCATTCCGGGTGCGGAGTATTGGCCGCGCTTTACCCGTAACCAATCCGCTCGTCATGAGGCTCGTTTGGTCATGGCTGAAGTGAGTGATTCCAATTCTATTTTCTTTAAGGATATGGCCGGTACACAAGCGCCAATAGTGATTTCACATGGTGAGGGTTACGCCAACTTTACCCAGCAGGGCGATTCGGATAATGTCATTTCCGCACTGCGCTACGTAAATAATAGTGGCGTGATTACTGAGGCTTATCCATTTAACCCAAATGGCAGTATCAATGGCATTGCGGCGGTGACAACCGAGGACGGTCGCTTTACCATTATGATGCCGCATCCAGAGCGAGTCGTTCGTAGCGCCATGATGTCGTGGGCACCTAAGTCGTGGGGGCCTAAGGATAGCGGTGGCGATCTGACGCCTTGGATGCGTATGTTTATGAATGCCAGAGTGTTTATTGATTAATACAGTGCTCCATTAAGGCATTAACTTAAACGCCGGTAGTCTTTAGTGATTTACCGGCGTTTATTTATTTAAGCGAAGGGTAAAGGGCGATTGATTGGCAGATGCCGCTAATATGATTGATCGGCGCTCAATTAGCTGATGGTTATTTTTATTAATAAGGAATAATGCCGATGACAGTTAACGCTACTCTGTGGATAATAATCAAATCACGGATAGCGTATCGATAAGTTTGCAAGCGCCTTGAGTCGCGATGCTATTTTATCATCAGACGCCGTAAAACCACCCATTTCAGGGGGTGGATATAAGGCGAAAAAGTTGCTACAATCAATCAGCTATTAAATCAAAACCATCTACAAAAAACAGCTAAGACAAGTATAAATTGCGAGTACGCAGTGTTTTGGCTAGTAGATGGTATTCCACACACACTCTCAAACTAGCTCGTGTCAACAGACAATCTTAACGGTAGGGTTAGTTTGAAATAAGAATCTTAGATGCAAGGTGTGAATTGCAAGGCGGTAGCCACCTCTAAGATTTGCGGTCGGGCTTGACCGTCTAGTTGTAGGAATCCCCTCCCTTTAGGGAGGGGAGGAAGTCAAAAGGGAATTGACAATGAGCACTGCCTGTACAATACAACAAAATCAACCTCATCATCGCAGCTTAGCGCCAGCCTTAGTCGAAATCACGGAGACTGAGTTTGGTGTGAAGTTGGAGCTGGTGTATGCGACAAGAAATAATTTAACCAATGAGCGTATTTATCAGGATGCAGTCTGTGCAATTCACCGAGACGTAGCGCCTTTAGTTAAAAAAGCAGCAGAGCATGCGCAACGGGCAGGCTATACCTTATTGATTTATGATGGCTATCGACCACCAGCTGCTCAAGCCAAACTCTGGCAAGCTTTACCGGATCCTATGTATATAGTACCACCTGAAATCGGCTCCAATCATAGCCGCGGTACGGCGATTGATGTCACCTTAATTGATAATCAAAGCGGGCAAGTACTGGATATGGGGACTGGATTTGATGATATGAGTCACCGTTCTCATCATGATGTTGCAGAGTTGTCCCTTGAGGTACAGCGAAATCGTTTGATCTTGCTAGCTATTATGCTACACGCTGGTTTCAAAGAAATCGAATCGGAATGGTGGCATTATGAGTTGCCTGATGCTAGTAGCTACCCTTTAATTGAGTGTGATTTTATTCGTGTCTAGCTTCAACTTAATAATCATCGGTTATTTGCGCAAGGCAATGATGCGTATAGTTGATCAGCGCTGAATTAGTTTAAATAACAAAAAAAGCTGTTAATTCGTGCTGTGCATCATACAATAGAGGCTCCAAGTTTAAAGAATTGATTAGCTTAAGGGGTTCCGATGAGTGACTCGGATTCTAAATATATTTCAAATATCATCAGACAACGCATACAACATGCCGGCGCTCGTTTTAATGCAAATGATAATATCGCCGATTTTATTGAAGAGGGTGAATTAGATCAGTTGCAAGCGGAAGTTGAGGAGAAAATGACTGAGGTCTTAAAAAGCCTAGTCATTGATATTGATACTGATCATAATACGCAGGAGACGGCGCGCCGAGTCGCTAAAATGTATGTGCGCGAAGTGTTTGGGGGGCGCTATCACTCGATGCCGCCAATTACTGAGTTTCCTAATATTGAAAAGCTCAGTGAGTTGATTATTATTGGGCCGATTCAGGTGCGTAGCGCTTGCTCACATCATCTTTGCCCGATTATGGGCCAGGTGTGGATTGGCGTTTTACCCGATTCAAATTCGAATTTAATTGGCTTATCAAAATATGCTCGTATCACCAATTGGGTAATGGGGCGCCCGCAAATTCAAGAAGAGGCAATTGTGCAATTAGCCGATCTGCTGAACGATAAGATGAAACCTCAGGGCTTAGCCATTGTCATGAAGGCGGATCACTTTTGCATGCAGTGGCGCGGTGTGAAGGATATGAATTCCAAAATGATCAATAGCGTAATGCGCGGTGCTTTTTTGAAAAACTCGGATTTACGCAAAGAGTTTTTAGATTTACTGCCCCTTAATAAAAACTGAATCTCAACGGTAGTGAACTACTCGGATAGGGGAAATGGCAAAGTAGTATCTGGATATCTATGATTGTTGCGCCGATTGTTTGCTAATATTTTCCTATCGACTAGTAACAATAATGGACGGTAGTAAAGAAGTGAGCATGATTGGATAATGGTCTTGCTAACTATAATTCAAGCACGACGTTGATTGCGAAAATAACTCGTTGCTAAAAAGGCACAAACTTCTGTAGAGCACAATTTACTTGGCTTGCAGGGCCGTTAATAGTTTTATTGCTTGGTTTTTTTGTATTATTACATGTAAAGACCTTGCAATATTTTTAACAGCTACGTATAATGTCAATCTTTGTCGCAGCTGAGCTAGGGTTTATGCTAGTTTAGAGTAAAAAACAAATCACTTGCATTTTGTTCCTGTTTGTGACATACTGAAGAATCCGACGCCAAGTAAACGATTTGATGATTGGATATAAAAACAACACACTAAAATTTATTTTCAAATATT
>NZ_KV793571.1:51565-51859 GCF_001808505.1 Oligella sp. HMSC09E12 | reverse complement strand
TGGATATGGGTGGTAACCGCATTACTAACGTTGCCCCAGGCGTTGCTAGTACGGATGCGGTTAACGCTCAGCAATTGTCAGCTGTAAATAATAAGTTACAGCAACAGATTGACACCAATCGAGACGATATCCACCGTAACAATAACCGTGCGAATGCTGGTGTTGCAGCTGCGATGGCGGCAGCTGGTTTACCTCAAGCCTATTTGCCGGGTAAGAGCATGGTGGCGATTGCTGGTGGTGTATGGCGCGGTGAGTCCGGTATGGCGATTGGGGTGTCCACGGTCAGTGCGAACG